>JALWTH010000388.1 GCA_027082975.1 Paracoccaceae bacterium
AGCCTATTTCAAGCCAGATCCGTGAAGCCTTGTTCTGTCTTGGCGCACGCGCGCCGTCTCGATCAAGCTTGGCCTCTCGCCTTGTGGGGCGCGCTTTGTGTCCCCCTTTTTTCGTGTTCGAGCTTTTCGGCCTTTTCTGCCGTGCAAGACAACATTGAATTTGTGAATGCCGTGCAAGAAGGCTTGGAAGAGCGCGAAAAAACACAACCGGGCATCAAATTTGTGACACGCGAAAACATCTGGTTTTGCCCCAGCAAAGAAGCCGCCGAATCGGGCAAGGCTTGTCCGGGTGGCGCCTTGCTCGAGGTCAACGAGCTTATCGACACCGTGGGCCCAAAATCCCAAGGCAACGGTTGGAAAGTGATCTACCTCGACGACGACAATCCCGAGGGCGACGGTTGGGTGCGCGCCGACGCCCTTTCCAATCAGCCTTCCACCACGCGCTATCGACAAGCCCGCGACTCCTTTCAAGCCGAATTCAAAAGCGAGCAGCGCTTGCGCGCGGACGAATTGACGGCGGAGGCGTTCTTTGCCGAGCCCAAAGACCCCCAGAAATACCAAGGTAGAGTTTGGCTCGATTCGGTGCGGCGCGAGTTCGTCCTCGATCACTGGTGGGTTGCGACCATGCCGGGGCTGGCGATCTTTACCGTGTCGCTGGCCTTCAACCTGCTCGGCGACGGGCTGCGCGACGTGCTCGACCCCAAGGAAGGGAAATCGGGATGAGCGAGAACCTGCTGGATATCGAAAACCTCACCGTCACCTTTCCGACCCGCGCGGGGGCGTTTCAGGCGGTGCGGGGGATCTCCTTCACCCTCGGGCGCGAGCGGCTCGGGATCGTCGGCGAGAGCGGCTCGGGCAAGTCCATGACCGGGCGCGCCATCCTGCGCCTGATCCGTCCGCCGGGGCGCATCACCGCCGACCGGCTCGAGTTTCAGGGGCGCGACCTGCTGGCGATGAGCGAGCGGGAGATGCAGGGCGTGCGCGGGCAGAAGATCTCGATGGTCATGCAGGACCCCAAGTTTTCGCTGAACCCGGTCATGCGCATCGGCGAGCAGATCATGGAGATCTACCGCTTCCACACCGGCGCCGGCAAGCGCGCCGCCCGCGCCAAGGCGCTCGAGATGCTCGAAGCGGTGGCGATCCGCGACCCGGAGCGGGTGATGCGTGCCTATCCGCATGAAGTCTCCGGCGGCATGGGCCAGCGCATCATGATCGCGATGATGCTGGTCACCGAACCCGATATCCTGATCGCCGACGAGCCCACCTCGGCGCTCGATGTGAGCGTGCAGGGCTCGGTGCTGGAGATCATCGACAGGCTGGTCAGGGAGCGCGGCATGGGGCTGATCTTCATCAGCCACGATCTCAACCTGGTGGCCAGCTTCTGCGACCGGGTGCTGATCATGTATGCCGGCCGCATCGTCGAGACCTGCGCCGCCGACAGGCTGCACGAGGCAAGACACCCCTATACACGCGGCCTGCTCGGCTCGCTCCCGCGCATCGACCGGCCGCAAAAGCGCCTGCAGGTCCTTGAGCGCGATGCCGCCTGGGCCGAGGCCGAAAGCGTGAGTGGCCGCCTATGAGCGAGATCGTCCTTGACCGCCTGAATGTCTGGTTCGGCGAGGGCGCCGACCGGGTGGACGCCGTGAAGGGCGCGAGCTTCACCGTGCCTTCGGGCGCCTCCTTCGGCCTGGTGGGCGAGAGCGGCTCGGGCAAGTCCACGATCCTGCGCGCCCTGGTCGGGCTGGTGCCCACTTGGTCCGGGCGCATGGCGGTGGGCGGCACGCAGCTGGGCCGGACGCGCCCGCGCAGCTTCTACCGCGATGTGCAGATGGTGTTTCAGGACCCTTACGCCAGCCTGCACCCGCGCCACTCGGTGGACGCGATGCTGAGCGAGACCCTGAAACTGCATGGATTCAAGGACATAGACGCGCGCATCTCCAGGCTGCTCGCCGATGTGGGGCTGGGGCCGCAATTCCGCTTCCGCTACCCGCACCAGCTTTCGGGCGGCCAGCGCCAGCGCGTCGCCATCGCCCGCGCGCTCGCCCCCGAGCCCAGCGTGCTGCTGCTCGACGAGCCCACCTCGGCGCTGGATGTCTCCGTGCAGGCCGAAGTGCTGAACCTGCTCACCGACCTGCGCGAGGCGCGCGGGCTGACCTATCTCATGGTCAGCCATAATCTCGCCGTGGTCTCGCATATGTGCGAGGAAATCGCGGTGATGCAAAACGGCGAGATCGTCGAGGTGATGAGCGTCGAAGCCATGCGCGCCATGACCCCGAGCCACCCCTATACAAGGCGCCTGCTCGAAGCCTCGATGGGCTACAAGCCGGCCGGCTGACCCCGCCGGTCAGCCGCCGGTCAGCCGATCAGCACCCCGCCGAATTCCTCGCGCAGCTTGTTCTTCAGCACCTTGCCGGTGGCGCCGATCGGCAGGGATTCGACAAAGATCACCTTGTCGGGCACCTGCCATTTCGCCACCTTGCCGTCATAGAATGCCAGCAGCTCGGCTTCGTCCAGATCTGCCCCCTCGGCCTTTACCACCACCAGCACCGGGCGTTCGTCCCATTTCTCGTGCCGCGCGGCAATGGCGGCGGCCATGGCCACGCCGGGATGGGCCATGGCGATGTTTTCCAGCTCCACGGTCGAGATCCACTCGCCGCCGGACTTGATGATATCCTTGGAGCGGTCGCGGATCACCATGTAGCCG
>JALWTH010000389.1 GCA_027082975.1 Paracoccaceae bacterium
CGCGTAATAGGGCGCATCGCCCACCAGCAGCACCCGGCCGCCGCTCAGCGGATGGCCCCAGGCGAGGCTGAGGGAATCGCGGATCAGGACGCCGCCCAGCCCCTCGCCCTGGCGCGTGGGATGGACTGCGATGGGCCCGAGGAGCAAGGCGGGATGTTCATGAAGCGGCTGATCGTGCTCCGGCCCGGCGATCTCTACCGGCCAGTAGCGGATCGCTCCGGCCAGCACGCCATCCGCGTCCCGCGCCACCAGCGAAAGCTCTGCCACCGGCGCCACCCCCTCGCGCAGCCGGTAGGAGGAAAGCGCCTCGCGTCCGGGAGCGAAACAGAGGTCGAACAGGGCTTCGACCTCCCAGAAATCCGCGGGTTTCTCCGCTTTCAGACTGTACACCGGCGCCCTCTTCGCTCATGCATGGCCCGAAAGCCCCTAGCACGGCCAGGGGCCGGGGCCAAAGGGAAACGTCAGCGCGACAGAGAGGCAGAAAGGCGGAGCGGGGGGCGCCATAGGGGTCGCCAGAAGGGCGCGTCCGGGATATACGCCAGAAGGACCGCCAGAGCGCGAGCGCCGGGAGGAAGCATGTTTTACGAGCCGAGAAACGGGCACGGCCTGCCCCACAACCCGTTCAGCGCCATCATCACCCCGCGCCCGATCGGCTGGATCTCGACCCGCGGGCCTGACGGGGCGGACAATCTGGCGCCCTATTCCTTTTTCAACGGTGCCGCCTACGAGCCGCCGCAGGTGATGTTTGCCACCACCGGCACCAAGGCCGACCGCGCCCTTGGCAAGGATTCGCTCGACAATATCAACGAAACCGGCGTCTTTTGCGTCAATGTGGTCGAGGCTTCCGCGCTGGAGGCGATGAATGCCTCGGCCGGCGCCTATGGGCGCGAGGTGGACGAGTTCGCCCATGCCGGGCTCACGCGCGCCGATTGCACCCTGATCGACTGCGCCCGGGTCGCGGACGCCCCGGCGGCGCTCGAATGCCGCCTGACCCAGATCACCCGCCTGCCGGGCAAGGCCAATCACGTGGTCTTCGGCGAAGTGATCGGCATCCACCTGCGCGACGATTGCCTGGTGGACGGGATCTTCGACGTCACCCGTTTCCGCCCGCTCGCGCGGCTGGGTTATCGCGACTATTCCGTGGTGGAGGAGGTCATCACCCTCAAGCGCCCCGGCGAAAGCTGACGCGCCAGCCCGCCCGAACAGCCGGCGCGGAATGCAGTTGCACCCTCTTCCCACATTTGCCACCAATGCCGCAGACCGCAGACCGGCGACGGGCAAGAGGGAGGCAACAGGGAGGCAAGATGGCTGAGCGCGAATGCATGATCGGGGTGATCGGCGGCTCGGGGCTTTACGAGATCGACGGGCTGGAGCGGGCCGAATGGGTCGAGGTGGAGAGCCCCTGGGGCAAGCCTTCGGACGCGATCCTGACCGGGGTGCTGGACGGGGTGAAGATGGCCTTCCTGCCCCGCCACGGGCGCGGCCATGTGCACAGCCCCACGAGCGTGCCCTACCGCGCCAATATCGACGCGCTGAAGCGCCTTGGCGTCACCGACCTGTTCAGCATCTCCGCCTGCGGCAGCTTTCGCGAGGAGATGGCGCCGGGGGATTTCGTCATCGTCGATCAGTTCATCGACCGCACCTTCGCGCGCGAAAAGAGCTTCTTCGGCAGCGGGCTGGTCGCCCATGTGAGCATGGCGCATCCCACCTGCGCGCGCCTCTCTGAGGCCGCCCGCGCCGCCGGCGAGGCGGCCGGGGTCACGGTGCATATGGGCGGCACCTATCTGGCCATGGAGGGGCCGCAGTTTTCGACCATCGCCGAGAGCCGGATGTATCGCGAAAGCTGGGGCGCCGACGTGATCGGCATGACCAACATGCCCGAGGCCAGGCTCGCCCGCGAGGCCGAGCTCTGCTATGCCTCTGTCGCCATGGTGACCGATTACGATTCCTGGCACCCGGAGCACGGCGCGGTGGATATCAGCGAGATCATCGCCACCCTTTCCGGCAATGCCGACAAGGCCCGCGGCCTCGTCGCCCGCCTGCCCGCCCTGCTCGGCGCCGCGCGCGCGCCCTGCCCGCACCAATGCGACCGGGCGCTCGAATACGCCCTACTGACCGCGCCGGAAGCCCGCGACCCGGCCCTGCTCGCCAGGCTCGATGCCGTGGCCGGGCGGGTGCTGTAGGGCGCCCGGGCTATTCCTCCTCCAGGCTGGCGAGAAAGGCCAGCCGCAGCATCCCCAGCGTCGGCTGGCAGCCCACCCCACCATAGACCTGATCTATGGCGCGCTGAAAGATCGGATCGGTGGGCTTTGCGCGCGAAAACAGGGTCATGCAGGACTGGAACTTGAGGTCGTCCGGGTCGCCGAAGATCCGCTGCGCATCGCGCCAGTCCAGCGCGTGTTCGAGCACCAGCCGGGTACATTCCACCAGCCGCGGCCCCAGCACCGGATGGGCGAGATAGGCCGCCGCCTCCTCGCGGCTCTCCAGCCCGAAAAAGGCCGAGCGCATGGAGCGCCCGAGCCCCACAAGCTGCGGAAAGATGAACCACATCCAGTGGCTTTTCTTCCGCCCCGCATCAAGCTCGGCCAGCACCCGGTCATAGACCGGATCCTGCGCCTTCACGAAGCGGTCGAGGTCGTATTCATGCGTCATTGCACAAGCCTAGCGCCCCGCCCCCGCCCTGCCAAGGGCGCCGCCC
>JALWTH010000390.1 GCA_027082975.1 Paracoccaceae bacterium
GCCGGGGAAGGGGGGGCGGCGGGGGGGGGCGGCGGGCAGGCCCAGTTCGCGCCCGAGCGCGCGCACCTCGTCCTTGAACAGCTCGCGCAGCGGCTCCACCAGCTTCAGCCCCATCTTCTCGGGCAGGCCGCCGACATTGTGGTGGCTCTTGATCGTGACCGATGGCCCGCCGGAAAAGCTCACGCTTTCAATGACATCCGGGTAAAGCGTGCCCTGGGCGAGGAATTCGGCGCCTTCGATCTGGCCGGCATAGTGCTGAAACACGTCGATGAACAGCCGGCCGATGGTCTTGCGCTTGGTTTCCGGGTCGCTCATGCCTTCGAGCGCGCTGAGGAAGCGCTCGGATTCGTCGGCGGCGATCAGGCGGATGTTGTAATGGTCGCGAAACATGGTCACGACCTCCTCGGCCTCGCCCTCGCGCAGCAGGCCGTGATCGACGAAGACGCAGGTGAGTTGGTCGCCGATCGCCTCGTGCAGCAGCACCGCGGTCACAGAGCTGTCAACCCCGCCGGACAGGCCGCAGATCACATGCGCATTACCCACCTGTTCGCGGATCCTGCGGATCGCCTCCTGGCGATAGGCGCCCATGGTCCAATCGCCGGTGAAGCCCGCGAGGGTCACGAAATTCTGCAAAAGCCGCGCGCCGTGGGGCGTGTGGTGCACCTCGGGGTGGAACTGCACCGCGTAGAAGCGGCGCGCGGGGTCGGCGGTGATCGCGAAGGGCGCGCCGGGCGAGGTGCCGAACACCTCGAAGCCCGGGGCAAGGGCGGCAACGTGGTCGCCGTGGCTCATCCAGACCTGTTCGGGCCCGTCCTCGAACCAGCCCGCGAGCAGGTCGAGCGGGGCGCCGGCGGGCTCGACGAAAGCGCGGCCGAATTCGGCATTGCCCCCGTGGCGCTCGACCCGCCCGCCGAGCATCTGCATCATCACCTGCTGGCCGTAGCAGATGCCGAGCACCGGCACGCCGGCGGCAAAGACCGATTCGGGCGGGCGCGGCGCGCCCGTGTCGATCACCGAAGCGGGGCCGCCGGAGAGGATGATGGCCCTTGGCGCGAAACGCGCGAGAAAGGCGTCGTCCACCTTCTGGAACGGGTGGATTTCGCAATAGACGCTGAGCTCGCGCAGGCGCCGGGCGATCAGCTGGGTCACCTGGCTGCCGAAGTCGATGATCAGGAGGCGGTCGTGGGACATGGTATGCATGGCCACGCTTTAGGGGGCGGGCGGGCGTTCTGCAAGCCCCGGGGGGGCTGCGATGTCGTTTTCGCCCCGCAAAGGCCGCAATCCGTTGCCCGCCTGTGGCGCGCGCGGTCTATGCAGGGGCAGCCAATGGCAGGCGGACAGATGGGAGGTGCGACATGGCAGAGCGCAGGAGGCGGGGGCGGGGCGGTGGCGGCGCGGCGCGGCGCGCGGCGCGGGGCGGGCTGAAGCTGGAGGCGGCGCGCTTCATCACCCGGCGCATTCCCGTTCTCGAGATACTTGACGACGAAGCGCTGGAGATCATCGAGCACAATGCGGAAACGGTGCTCGAGGAGGTGGGGGTGGATTTCGTGGACAACCCCGCCGCCCTTGCCCGTTGGCGCGAGGCGGGGGCGGATGTGCGGGGCGAACGGGTGCATATCCCGCGCGGCCTTGCCCGCGCCCTGTGCCGGAGCGCGCCCGCGCGCTTCACCCAGCATGCCCGCAACCCGCAGCGCAGCGTCGAGATCGGCGGGCGGGGGCTGGTGCTGGCCCCGGTCTATGGCCCCCCCTTCGTGCGCGACAGCGCCGGCGGGCGGCGCTATGCGGTGATGGCGGATTTCGAGAAATTCGTGCGCCTCGCCTACATGTCGAAATACCTGCACCACAGCGGCGGCACGCTTTGCGAGCCCACCGACGTGCCGGTGAACAAGCGCCATTTTGACATGCTGCTCGCGCACATGACGCTCTCGGACAAGCCTTTCATGGGCTCGGTCACCGCACCCGAGCGCGCGCAGGACAGCGTGGCGATGTGCGAGATCCTGTTTGGCCGCGAATTCGTGGCGCAAGAGTGCGTGATGACCAGCCTCGTCAACATCAACTCGCCGCTCACCTTCGACTCCACCATGATGGGCGCGCTGGAAGTCTATGCCGCGGCGGGGCAGGGGGCGATCATCTCGCCCTTCATCGTCGGGGGCGCGATGGCGCCGGTGAGCGTGGCGGGCACGCTCACGCAGGTGCTGGCCGAGGTGCTGGCCGGCGTGGCCTACAGCCAGTTGGTGCGCGCGGGCGCGCCGGTCATTGCCGGGGCCTTCGTCACCTCGATCGACATGAACAGCGGCGCGCCCACCTTCGGCACGCCCGAAGCCGCGCAGATCACCTATGGCGCGGGCCAGCTTTTCCGCCGGCTGGGCCTGCCCTATCGCTCGGCCGGCGCCTTTACCGGCTCCAAGCTCCCCGACGCCCAAGCCGCTTACGAAAGCGCCAACAGCCTCAATGCGGGGCTGCTCGCGGGGGTCAATTTCATGCTCCATGCGGCCGGCTGGCTCGAGGGCGGGCTGGTGGCGAGCTTCGAGAAATTCGTCATGGATGCGGACCAGCTCGGGGTGCTGCACCGGCTGGCCGAAGGGGTGGCGGTGGATGAGGAAGCCCAGGCGCTCGCGGCGATCCGCGAGGTGGGGCCGGGAGGGCATTATCTGGGCTGCGCCCATACCCAGGCCAATTTCCGCGATGCCTTCTGGCGCTCGGACCTGCTCGATTACAAGCCCTTCGAGACCTGGGAAGAGGAAGGCGCGCGCGACAGCGAAGCGCTGGCGGCGGCGCGCGTGGGGGCGCTTCTGGCGGCCTATGAGAAGCCGGCGCTGGACCCGGGGATAGAAGAGGGCCTGCGCGATTTTGTAGCGCGGCGCAAGGAGAGCCTGCCGGATGCTTTCATGTAGTGTTGCGGGCGGGGGGCGATTTTTCGCAGAAAAATCGGGGCGAGGGGGCCAGCCCCCTCGCGCTCCCCCGGGATATTTCCAAACAGAAGAAGGAGGCGGGATTGCGGCTTAGTGCAGGCCGGTGGCGCTGGTGCAGCTATCGGCTTCGTGGCGGCTTTCGCCGATCTGGTCGAACAGGCAGGCGAGATCGTCCGGGCTCAGGCTGAAGGGGTGGCTTGCGGGTGCGGGGCAGGGGCCGGCGCTGTTCGAACGGCCCGGTGCCGGGATGCGGTGCAGGCGAATGCGTCCGGTGTGGCCGGCGCATCGCTTCTCGCTCGCCGTGACACCGGCCAGGGGCAGCAATGTCAGTGCGAGCAATAATTCGTGCAGGCCGGTGCTGCCCGCCAGGGCGGACAGTATCACGGTGAGCGCTATCAGGAACTGGCTGGCCCTTTCTACATGCAGGCCGACCAGGACGCACCAGGCGGCGGCGAACAGGGCGATGGCGTAGAGGTCGGCGCCGAGGGCCGGGCCGAAAAGTCTGCCCAGCGGTTCGGGGCTGCCGGGAGCGGTCCAGAGGCCGATCGCCGCGCCCATTACGTGGAGCGCCACCACGAGGCGCAGGGTCTCGTGTCTGGTGCTGGTCTGGAACTGGCTGTTCGTGCGCATCTTTTCACCCTCTCTGCCCGGTCTTCCGGGGCTTTTCGCTCAGGGTGCACCATGGGCGCGGATTCGGGCCAAAAGGCGGCGCGAATGGGGAGATTGTGGTGTGTTTTGGCGGCAAAGGGCGCGGGGGGCGGGGATTGTTTCCCGATAGGGCCCGCCGCCGGGATATTCGGGCTTCAGCTGCGCATCGGCATTCTGTCGATTTCCGTGGGAGTCAGTGTTCGTCGAATCGCCGCGCGAAGCTTCCGACAGCGATTGTCGCCCCGATCGAGAGGCGTGGCCCGCTGGCAGGAAAAGCGACCGAGAGGAAGGGGACGATCCCGGAATCCGTCTCATATGCCGCAGTGGCGAAGCCTGCAAAATTGCTGCTGGAGCCGGAGAGGGAGAAATTGCCGTCGATGCCCGTTTCCAGGCTCCAGGGAGATCCGTCCGGTGAATAGGCGATGCTCAGGCGCAGGCCCGGTTCGCTGAAGCTGCTGTAGCTGTCGTTGAAGACATCCAGCCGCCCTTCGGCCTGAAAGGTGAAGGGCGCGGCGCGGGTGCGGATGCCGCCGCCGAGGCTCAGTCTGGTGCGCATGTCGCCCACCGAGTAGCCGAGCACTCCGTAGAGTTCGCTATTGGCGCCCAGCGGTCTTGACGGTGCCGTGATTATCTGCGTCTCGCCATTATCAGTATAAAAACTGATGGTTATGGTATTGGTGGACGATCCCGTATTGGTAACTTTCAGGTAGGTATAGCCGCGGATCCCGTCGAAGTCGGAAGCCGGTGCCAGGATCGTTTCCTGCGCCCATGCCGTGCCGCTCATCGCGGCAACAAGAAAGCCAAGCCGTATCGGTAAACCCATGTACATCAGCCCATCCCCCCGATTGTACTGATGGGCGAGCATAGCACGAATGGGCGATTTCTCAAAATGGTGCGGTGCGGAGCGCAAAGAGCGCGGCGCCAAAGGTCGGCGCAGCGGGGGCAGGGGGCGTTCCTGGCGAAAGGGGTCAGGGTGCGGGGTGCTCCCGGGGCTGGTTCTCCTGCTCCTGCTCCTGTTCCTGTTCCTGTTCCTGTTCCTGCTCCTGCTCCTGCTCTTCCTGTTCGTCCTCGCTCATGATGCGGGCGACCGAGACCACGGTTTCGCCAGCGGCGGTGTCGAACACCCTGACGCCGCCCGCCGAGCGGGAGCGGAACGAGATGCCCTCGACCGGGCAGCGGATCGACTGGCCGGTGGAGGTGGCGAGCATGATCTGGTCTTCGGGCGCGACCGGGAAGGAGGCGACCAGCGCGCCGCCCTTCATGGTCTTTTCCCAGCAGGCAACGCCCATGCCGCCGCGCCCGCGCACCGGGTAGTCGTGGCTGGAACTGGTCTTGCCCAGCCCCCTCTCGGAGATGGTGACGATCAGATCTTCGGCCGCGGCCATCTCGGCAAAGCGCTCGGGCGAGAGGGCACCCGCCGGGGCTTCCTCGCCCGCCTCCTCGCCAGAAGCGGCGCGGCGCATCTTGAGGTAAGCGGCGCGCTCCTCGGGCGTGGCCTCGAAATGGCGGATCACGGCCATGGAGACCACCCGATCCTGCGCATCGGTGAGCCGGATGCCGCGCACGCCGGTGGATTTGCGCCCCTTGAACACGCGCACATCGGTGGAGGGGAAGCGGATCGCCCGGCCCGAGGCGGTGACCAGCATCACGTCATCCTCCTCGCTGGCAATCGCCGCGTTGACGAGCTCCACCCCCTCGGGAAGCTCCATGGCGATCTTGCCATTGGCGCGTACATTGGTGAAATCGCTGAGCGCGTTGCGCCGCACGTCGCCCGCCGAGGTGGCAAATACGATCTGAAGTTCGTCCCATTGCTCTTCGGGCACGTCCACCGGCATGATCGCGGCCACCGATACGCCGGTGGGGATCGGCAGGATGTTGACCATCGCCTTGCCCCGGGCGGTGCGCCCGCCCTGGGGCAGGCGCCATGTCTTGAGCTTGTAGACCATGCCTTCGGTGGTGAAGAACAGAAGCTGGGTGTGGGTATTGGCGACGAACAGCGTGGTCACCACGTCTTCTTCCTTGGTGGCCATGCCGGCCACGCCCTTGCCGCCGCGCCTCTGCGCGCGGAATTCGGCGAGGGGCGTGCGCTTGATGTAGCCGGTCTGGGTGACGGTCACCACCATGTCTTCGCGCTCGATCAGGTCTTCGTCGTCCATGTCGCCGGACCAGTCCACGATCTCGGTGCGCCGCGGCACGGCGAATTTCTCCTTCACCTCCGTGAGTTCGCCGGCAATGATCGCCATGATGCGCTCGCGCGAGCGCAGGATGGCGAGATAATCGCGGATGCTTTCGGCGAGGCTCACCAGCTCGTCGGTCACCTCCCTGACCCCCATCGCGGTGAGGCGCTGCAGGCGCAGGTCGAGAATGGCGCGGGCCTGGATTTCGGAGAGGTTGTAGGTGCCGTCCTCGTTCATCTTGTGGGTGGGATCGTCGATCAGGCGGATATATTCGGCGATCTCCTCGGCCGGCCAGCGCCGCGTCATCAGCCGCTCGCGCGCCTCGGCCGGATCGCGGCTGGCGCGGATGGTGGCGACCACCTCATCCACATTCGAGACCGCCACGGCCAGCCCGCAGAGCACATGCGCCCGCTCGCGCGCCTTCCTGAGTTCGAACGCCGTGCGCCGGGCCACGACTTCCTCTCGGAAGGCTATGAAATGGCTGAGAAAATCGCGAAGCGTCAGTTGCTCGGGCCGGCCGCCGTTGAGCGCCAGCATGTTGCAGCCGAAGCTGGTCTGCATCGGGGTGAAGCGGTAAAGCTGGTTCAGCACCACTTCCGGGGTGGCGTCGCGCCTGAGCTCGATCACCACCCGCACGCCGATGCGGTCGCTTTCGTCCTGCACCGCGGCGATGCCCTCGATCTTCTTTTCGCGCACCAGTTCGGCGATCTTCTCGATCATCGCCGCCTTGTTGACCTGATAGGGGATCTCGTCGATGACGATGGCGTAGCGGTCGCGGCGGATCTCCTCGATGCGGGTTTTCGCCCGGATGATGACCGAGCCGCGCCCCTCGGTATAGGCCTTGCGCGCGCCGGAGCGGCCCAGCATGATGCCGCCGGTGGGAAAATCCGGGCCGGGGATGTAGCGCATCAGCGCTTCGCTGGAAAGGTCCGGGTCCTCGATCAGCGCCAGCGTCGCATCCACCACCTCGCCCAGATTGTGCGGCGGGATATTGGTGGCCATGCCCACGGCAATGCCGCCGGCGCCGTTGACCAGCATGTTGGGAAAGCGCGCCGGCAGCACCGTGGGCTCCTGGTCCTTGCCGTCGTAATTGTCCTGGAAGTCCACCGTGTCCTTCTCGATATCGGCGAGCAGGAAGGCGGCGGGGCGGTCCATGCGCACTTCGGTATAGCGCATGGCGGCGGGGTTGTCGCCATCCATGGAGCCGAAATTGCCCTGACCGTCCAGGAGCGGCAGGCTCATGGAAAAGGGCTGGGCCATGCGCACCAGCGCGTCATAGATGGCGGCATCGCCATGGGGGTGGTATTTGCCCATCGTGTCGCCCACCGGGCGGGCGGATTTGCGATAGGGCTTGTCGTGGCTGTTGCCGGTCTCGTGCATGGCAAACAGGATGCGCCGATGCACGGGCTTGAGCCCGTCGCGCAGATCGGGGATTGCGCGGCTGACGATCACGCTCATGGCGTAATCGAGATAGGAGGCCTTCATCTCCGCTTCGATGGAGATGGAGGGGCCGGGCCAGGCCGGGCGTTCTGGGGGCGTTTCGCCTGTGTTTTCAGGGGGTTGCGTTGTGTCGCTCACGGGGGTTCCTGGCCTTGGCTGTTGTGCTCTGTTCGCTCCCGGACACTATATCCTGTGGGCGGGCAGGGGGCAAGCGGCGGAGGTATCGGCAGGCCCCCTCTGCTTTCACCGCCGGGCCGCTTGCGGCCCGGCATGCGCCCGCCCGCCCCATGGCGGGCGCATGCCTTCCCTTGCCTGTCAGGCTCCCGCCCCCCTGCCGCAGCGGCAGATGGCGTCTTGGCTTTCCCGGCGCGCTGGCGCAATATCGCGCCCGAACGCAGCTGCGAACAGGAGGCAGGATGAGCCAGCGCAAATTGTTCGAGGAAGTCGAGGGGGCAAGGGCCGAGGCGCCCAGGCCGCCGGCCGGCGGGATCTCGCGCGAGCGGCGCGGGCGCGGGGCACTGCGGCTGTGGCTCGTGGTGCTGTTCGTGATGGTGGCGGCGATGGTGCTGGTGGGCGGGCTGACCAGGCTCACCGACAGCGGGTTGTCGATCACCGAGTGGGATCTGGTCAGGGGCACCCTGCCGCCGATGAGCGAGGCAGACTGGCAGGCGGCCTATGAAAAATACCGCGCCAGCCCGGAATTTCGCTTGCAGAACAATTACATGCAGCTTGACGACTTCAAGTATATCTACTGGTGGGAATGGTCGCACCGCTTCCTCGGCCGGATGATCGGGCTGGTCTGGGCCGTGGGATACGCGTTTTTCCTCGCCACGCGGCGGATCCCGCCGGGCTGGGCCGGGCGGCTTCTGGGGCTCGGCCTTCTGGGGGGCCTGCAGGGGGCGATCGGCTGGTGGATGGTCTCATCCGGGCTGGTGGGCGATATGGTTGATGTGGCGAGCTACCGGCTGGCGACGCATCTGGGGATCGCCTTCGTCATCCTCGGGCTGATCGCCTGGTATGTGCTGCTGCTGGGGCGTGGCGAGGCCGAGCGGATGCAGGCGCGAAGGGCTGCCGAGCACGGGCTCAGGCGGCTGGCGGGCGCGCTGATGGCGCTTGCCTTTGTGCAAGTGCTGCTGGGGGCGCTGGTGGCCGGGATCGACGCCGGGCGCAGCTTCATCGACTGGCCCTGGATGGCCGGGCAGTTCTTCCCGCCCGATGCGTTCGACCTCAGCCCGTCCTGGAGGAATTTCTTTGAAAATCCGGGGCTTGTGCAATTTTTCCACCGGATGGTCGCCTATGCGCTGGTGCTGGCGGCGCTCTGGGCCTGGTGGCGCGCGCGCCGCTCGCCCAACCGCGCGACGCGCAGCGCCTTCACCTACGCGGCGATGATGGTGCTGATCCAGGCGGCGCTGGGGATCGTTACCGTGATCTACGCCGCGCCGCTGCATGCGGCGATCACCCATCAGCTGGGCGCGATGGCAACATGGGTGCTGCTCATCGCCGCGCGCCACCAGGCGGCCTATCCCGTGACCCAGGGCATAAGAGGCTGACATGCAGGCTTACGAAGAACTGATGGCGTTTCAGCGCCAGACCGAGGCGCTGGGGCAGGTGGCCGGGCGGCTGGGCTGGGATCAGGAAACCCAGATGCCCCAGGGCGCTGCCCCCCAGCGGGCCGAGGAAATGGGGGCGATGGAAGCGGTGCTGCACGCGCGCCGGACCGATCCGCGCCTGGGCGAATGGCTGGCGGCGATCGACGACGATGCGCTCGACGCTGTGGGCCGCGCCAACATGCGCATCCTGCGCCGCGATCATGCGCGCCATGTGAAGGTGCCCGCCGATCTCGCCACCGCGCTCGCGCGCACCACCTCGACCGCCCAGCGCGCCTGGGCCGAGGCGCGCGCGGCGGATGATTTCGCCGCCTTCCGCCCAGTGCTCGAAGAGGTGGTGAAACTCAAGCGCGAAGAGGCCGCCGCGCTCGCCGATGGGGGCGACCTTTACGACGCGCTGTTGCAGGATTACGAGCCGGGGGCCTCGGGCGCCGGGCTTCAGGCGATGTTCGACGCCATGCGCCCGCGTCTCGTGGCCCTGCGCGATGCCTGCATGGGCGCGGCCCATCAGCCGGCGCCGCTCGCGGGCAGCTTTCCCGCGCAGACGCAGATGAAGCTCGCCCGCGAACTGGCCCGCCGCTTCGGCTACGATTTCAGGCACGGGCGGATCGACAAGGCGGTGCATCCCTTCTCCTCGGGCTCGGGGCTGGACGTGCGCATTACCACCCGCACCAGCGAGGAAGACCCGTTCAACTGCATCTATTCCACCATCCACGAGGCGGGCCATGCCTGCTACGAGCAGCATATCGCGCGCGAATATCTGCTCACGCCCCTGGGCCGCGGCGTGTCGATGGGGGTGCATGAGAGCCAGAGCCGCATCTACGAAAACCAGCTTGGCCGCTCGCGCGGATTCACCGCCTGGCTGCATGGGCGCATGGAAGAGATATTCGGCCCGCTGGGCATGGACAGGGACGCCTTCTTTGCCACCGTCAACCGGCTGCAAAAGGGCTATATCCGCACCGAGGCCGACGAGGTGCAATATAACCTGCATGTGATGCTGCGCTTTGATCTCGAACGCCAGGTGATTTCCGGCACCCTGGCGGTGGGCGACCTTGAAGAGGCCTGGAACGCGCGTTTCGAGGCCGATTTCGGCTATCCGGTGGACAAGGCCTCGAATGGCTGCCTGCAGGATGTGCATTGGTCGGTGGGGCTGTTTGGCTACTTTCCGACCTATTCGCTCGGCAATGTGTTTTCCGGCTGCCTTTTCAAGGCGATGCAGGGAGAAGTCGAGAAACTGGACGAAGATCTGCGCGCGGGCGACACCTCCCGCGCCACCGCCTGGCTCGCCGAGAAGGTGCAGCGCCACGGAGGGCTTTACGAGCCCGCAGAGGTGATCGAACGGGCCTGCGGCTTTGCCCCCGACGTCGAGCCGCTGCTTGAGTATCTGGAGTCCAAGTTTGGCGATATTTACCGCCTGTAGAGCATTTGGCAGGGCTTTCGCCCGGCTGGCGTCGGGGCGATCCGCACAGCAGGCCAGCCTGGCATGGCGGCGTTTGGGTAGCGCCTCGAGCGCTCGATTCCGTCGATATGCACGCCGCCCCGGGAGAAGATCGCTTCTTCCGGCGCGCGCGCCTGGGTGGGGGCGCTGATCGCTGCCACCGATACCGGCGAGACGGGCCGGGCGAGGCGCGATTATCGCACGCGGCGGGGGATCGAATGCATGTTCGGCGACTGCAAGGCCGGCCTCAGCGCCGCACGCCACGACCCGACCCTGCGCGCCTTCGCCGAGAGACCCAGGGCAAACGGCAAGGCCCCGAAACAGCCATCACCGCCGCAACCCGAAAACGCCTCGCCATCCCCAACGCCATGATCCGCGAAAACCGACCACACCAACCCGCCCGAACAACACGCTTGCCC
>JALWTH010000391.1 GCA_027082975.1 Paracoccaceae bacterium
GGCCACGCCCGAGGATGCCGAGACCAATCTGGCCGCCTACCAGCCGCTGCTCGATCGGGCGGTGGCGGTGATGATGCCGCCCGACAGCGCCTACCAGACCCTTGGCGATACCGCCATCCAGGTGGCGCAGATACTGGCCGCGCAGGGGCTCGGGCTGATCACCCTGCCCCAGGGGCTCAATACCGGCCACAAGGCGGCCCTGCACGAGGGGGTCGCGGCGGGGCTGATCTTTCGCGAGATCGACAATGACGGGCAGAGCGCGGCGGTGATGCGCCGGTTTCTGGACAATGCCGCCTTCAAGGCGCGCCAGAACAAGGGCGTGATCATCCTCGGCCATGTGCGAGGCGAGACCATCCGGGCGCTGATCGAGTGGAGTCTGGGTAACCGCGCCAAGTCGGTCGCCTTGGCGCCGGTCTCGGCGGTGTTGCAGGAAAGGTAGGGCAGGGGCGGGGAGGCTGCATGGCCGCCTCGCATCGCCGGCAGGGGCGCCAGCAGGGTTGCTCCTTCAGCGGTCCGTTTGCCCGGCCGTCAGGCCGCCGCGCTCGCAGCCAGACGGGGCGGCGAGGCGGGGCGGGCAGCGGTTGCGCCCGTCGCCGCCACGTCTTCACCTTCCACATCCACATATTGCGCCATGAATTGCGCCATGAACGGGAAATGGCGCAGCAGATCGGGCGCATCGGCCAGCGCCAGGCGTTCGTCCGAGGCAATGGCGCGGCTATCGTTATGGCCATGCACCGCGCGCAGATACCAGGGGCGCCGGGTGCCGATCAGCCGCGAGGCGTGGCGCTCGCCGATCTTCCGGTGCGAGGTCATGAACGGATTCTTGCGGTAGCCTGCCGGGGCGACGAGCGCCAGGCCCAGATTGGTATAGGGCACCTTGCGCGGGGCCAGCCAGCGGGGCAGGCCGGCCGCGTCCAGCCCCAGCGAATAGCCGGTGGGAAAGGACAGGAATACCGCCTCGTCCGCGTTGAACGGATCGTCCAGCACCGCCTGCGCGTAATGGCGCAGGGCGGCGGTGAAATCGGCCGACAGCGCGTCGTCGTCGTCCAGCACCACCTGGGCCACCTGCTCGCCGCTGTCATGGCTCGCGCGCAGGTGACGGCGAAACATCATCCCGGCCGAGCCGGGGCGGCGAAACAGCACCCTGGCCCGCTCTCCCAGCGCCCGGCGCGCAAGCCCCCTGAGCAGGGCCTTGTAGCGCTCCGGCATCAGGGTGGAAGACAGGATCACATGCTCGAAATCCGCATCCGTCTGCGCGGCGAGGCTGGCCAGCGTGTAGCGCTCGAACATCGCCAGGCGGGCATTGAGCCGGTCGGGGTCGAACAGCCTCTCGGGGTCGCGCGAGGCGGGCGCGCGCCAGCCGGACTTGCCGAAATAGGAAAAGCGGGTCTGGTAGATGATCTTCACGGGCGCGTTTCCCTCGCTCTGTGTCGTGCCTCTGCAATGTGTCATGGTCAAAAAGAAAATTCGCGTAAAATCTGGTCAGAATTATGGCGGGATCCGAAACAATCCGTTTCCGGGCCGGCTTTGGTCCGCCGCGATGATCTGGACATAAATCCAGCAGAGAACTGGACCTATTTTTCTTTGCCCATCAGGGGCTTTATAGGCCAGAGCACAGCAATCCCGCCACAGGAGATTCCCATGGACGGCAAACCCACCGCCAACGACCTTTCCGAAATCGTCGCCGCCGACAAGGCCCATGTCTGGCACCACCTGTTCCAGCACAAGGTGCTGGAGGAGAACGACCCGCGCATCATCGTCGAGGGGCGCGGCATGCGGGTCTGGGACCAGAACGGCACCGAATATCTCGATGCGGTTTCCGGCGCGGTCTGGACGGTCAATGTCGGCTACGGGCGCAGGCGCATTGTCGATGCGGTGGCCGAGCAGCTGATGAAGCTCAACTATTTCGCGGCGGTCAACGGCTCGATCCCCGGCGCCGAATTCGCCGAAATGCTGATCGAGAAGATGCCCGGGATGAGCCGGGTCTATTACGCCAATTCCGGCTCCGAGGCCAATGAAAAGGCCTTCAAGATGGTGCGCCAGATCGCGCACAAGAAATATGGCGGCAAGAAATACAAGATCCTCTACCGCGATCGCGATTATCACGGCGGCACCATCGGCACCATGGCCGCCGGCGGGCAGATCGAGCGCAACATGCAGTTCGGCCCCTTCCCGGACGGGTTCGTCAAGGTGCCCCACTGCATGGAATACCGCAAGGACGAGCTCGGGCTCGGCCACCTCTCGGGGCGCGACTTCGGCGTGGCGGCGGCGAACCTGATCGAAGAGGTGATCCTGCGCGAGGGCCCCGACACGGTGGGCGCGCTCTGCCTTGAGCCGGTGACGGCGGGCGGCGGCGTGATCACGCCGCCCGAGGGCTATTGGGAGCGGGTGCAGGAGATCTGCCGCAAATACGACATCCTGCTGCATATCGACGAGGTGGTCTGCGGCGTCGGGCGCACCGGCACCCACTGGTTCGGCTACCAGCATTACGGCATCAAGCCCGATTTCGTGACCATGGCCAAGGGCGTGGCCTCGGGCTATGCGGCGATCTCGGTCTGCGTGACCACCGAGGAAGTGTTCGAGATGTTCAAGTCCGATGCGACCGACAAGCTCGACTATTTCCGCGACATCTCCACCTTCGGCGGCTGCACGGCCGGGCCTACGGCGGCGATCGAAAACATGAAGATCATCGAGGAAGAGGGCCTCTTGGAAAACTGCACCGCGATGGGCGCGCGCCTGCAAGGCAACCTCAGGGCGCTGATGGAGAAGCACCAGGTGATCGGTGACGTGCGCGGGCTGGGGCTCTTTGTCGGCGCCGAACTGGTGCGCGACCGCGAGACCAGGGAGCCGGTGAGCGAGGCCGAAATCGCCCAGGTGGTGGCCGCCTGCGCAGCCGAGGGGGTGATCATCGGCGCGTCCAACCGCTCGGTGCCCGACCGCAACAACTGCCTGTGCTTCGCCCCGGCGCTGATCGTCACCGAAGCGGAGATCGACGAGATCACCGCCGCGGTGGACAAGGCGCTGGGCAAGGTCTTCGGCTGAGCGCGAGGGCGGGCGCGGGGCTGTTGACAAGAGAACAAATGTTCTCTATATGTTCTCCACAAGGAGAACAGCCATGCCCCAACCCGCCCAATACATCCTGCCGCCAACCCCCAAACAGGTGGATTACGCCCGCCACCTCGCCGCACGCCTCGGCGCGCGCATCCCCGCCGAGGCCGCCAATGACCGGCGCGCGCTCTCGCAATGGATCGACCGGCACAAGGCACGCGCCGCCGAGCGCCGGCCTGCGGGGAGCGGGGCGACCTCGCGACAGGTCGCCTTCGCCGAACGCATCGCCCGCGCCAAAAGGCGCGCGGTGCCCGAGGAATGCTTTCGCGACGCCGGGCTGATGTCGCGCTGGATCAGCGCCAACCGTTGAGGCGGGGGCGATTTTTCTGCGAAAAATCGGGGTTTCGGGGGCCGCGCTGCGCGCGGCTGGGGGTTTCACCCCCAGACCCCCAGAGTATTTGACGAAAGATGAAAGATATATCCAGATTGCTGGCGCTTTAGGTCCAGGTTAGGATGGTGCATGGCCGCCCCGCTCGACATATTCTTTCTCGATCCCGACGGCGAAGGCACCCTGCAGGCGCGCATCCAGCAGATGGTGGCCGAGGCGATCCTTTCCGGGCGGCTCAGCCGGGGCGAGAAGCTGCCTTCCTCGCGCGGGCTGGCGGCCCATCTCGGGGTGAGCCGGATCACCGTGACGCTGGCCTATACCGAGCTTCAGGCCAATGATTTCATCACCGCGCGCGGGCGCTCGGGCTATTTTGTCTCGCAAAACGCGCCCCAGCCGCCGGATTTTCGCCCCGAGCGCGCCCGGCGCGACCGGATCGACTGGGGCCGCGCCATTGCCAACCGCTTTTCCGCCCGCGCCACGCCGAAAAAGCCCGCCGACTGGCGCGCCTATCCCTATCCGTTCATCTATGGCCAGCCCGACGAGCGGCTGTTCGACCACAATGCCTGGCGGCTCTGCGCCCTGCGCGCCCTGGGGCAGAAGGAGCAGGCGCCGGTGATCCGCGACTGGTACGATGCCGACGACCCGGAGCTAACGGCCTTCATCGCCCGCCACATCCTGCCCCGGCGCGGGATCGCCGCCGCGCCCGAGGAAATCCTGATCACCCTTGGCGCGCAGAATGCGCTCTGGCTCGCTGCCCGGCTGCTGCTCACCCCCCGCCGCCTCGCCGCTTTTGAAAACCCGTGCTATTACGCCCTGCGCGACATCCTCACCCAGAGCCGCTGCCGCATGGCACCGGTGGCGGTGGACCGTGACGGCCTGCGCCCGGACCTGCTGCCCGACGATACCGATGTGATCTTCACCACCCCCAGCCACCAATGCCCCACCACCGCCACCATGCCGCTGGCCCGGCGCAAGGCGCTGCTTGCGCGCGCGGGCCAGCTCGGCGCGCTGATCGTGGAGGATGATTACGAGTTCGAGATGTCGTTTCTCGCCGCCCCCAGCCCGGCGCTGAAAAGCCTCGACCGCGACGGTCGGGTGCTCTATGTGGGCAGCTTTTCCAAGTCGCTGTTTCCGGGCCTCAGGCTCGGCTATCTGGTCGGCGCGCCCGAATTCATCCGCGAGGCCCGGGCTCTGCGCTCGAGCCTGCTGCGCCACCCGCCCGGCCTGATGCAGCGCATCACCGCCCATTATCTGCGCCTTGGCCATTACGATGCCATGGTGCGGCGGATGAAGGCGGCCTTTCAGGCCCGGCGCGAGGTCATGGAGCGGGCGCTCGCGGCG
This sequence comes from Paracoccaceae bacterium, assembly GCA_027082975.1. Lineage (GTDB taxonomy): Bacteria > Pseudomonadota > Alphaproteobacteria > Rhodobacterales > Rhodobacteraceae > JAAEUB01. The sequence continues at coordinate 4,778 of JALWTH010000391.1, forward strand.
CACGGGCTCGAGATCGCCGGGCGCGGGGTGTTTGGCGGCTCGTCCTTCTGGATGCGCGCGCCAGAAGGCGTGGATACCGGCGCGCTTGCCGCCCGCCTCAGCGCCGAGGGCGTGCTGATCGAGCCCGGCGCGCCCTTCTTTTCCGCCGCCGAGCCGCCGCGCCACTTCTACCGGCTGGCCTACAGCTCTATCCCCGAAGAGCGCATCGGCGAAGGGGTGGCGCGCATCGCCGCGGCGCTCGCACGGTTCGCGCCCGGGTGAGGCGGCCGGGCCTCGGCGGGCGAAGTGAAGTAAGGGGCTTCAGTTGCTGAAGTAATAAGCGAAACCCAAGGAAATGCTGGGATTCAGGCCAATTCCGAAACCGCCGGGATAGTGGTTGACCCTGGCTGAAAGGACAGCCCCCTCTCCCGGCCGAGAGAAGCTCGACGCGGAATCGCCAAAGGGGGTGCCGAACAGCGGGATTTCAAGCCCCAACCCCAGGCTCAGCCCGGTTTCGCTCGAAAACGGAGTGCGCAGGCGCGCGGGACCCGCCAGCACAGACACTACCATCTGGTTGCCCAGATGGGCCCGGATCACGCCGCGCAGCTGTTCGATCCCCCAGCCCGCGCCGGTGCCGGTGAGGTTGAGGCTGTCAAGCTCGATCCCGTAGGAAAGCTCGGGAAACGAACTGGAAGCCCCGCCCAGTGTACCAAGCATCACTCCGGCGCCGAACAGCCAGCCGGTTTCCCGCCCGCCCCCGCTGAAGCTCAGAGCGGCGGCGTGCAGAAAGGCGTAGCCGATCGGCGTTTGCGAAGAGGTGGTATCTGACAGCTTGAAGGGCGTTGCCTTGCGCGCCGCGGCGGGGCTGACCCCGGCGGCTCCGATGGCGGCACTCAGGGCCAGCGTGGCGCAGGCGCGGCGAAGCCGGCGAAGTCCGGGTATTCCCGTGATGGCGGACATATCTCTTTCCTCCCTGTTTCTTTACGTTCCTTTCGCCTGTATCCTTGCACGCATCGTGGCCTTGCGGGCCGCGAAACCCGCGCGATGCGGACTGCCGGGCCGCTGCTCCGTCAGAAGCGGATCATGAAACCGATGCTCACGTCGCGGGTGCGGTAGGTGCCGGTATCGTTGTAATCGGCCTGGATGAAGAGCGAGGGGCCGCTTGGCATCGGCATGCTCTGGTTGCTCTTGTAGCCCTGATAGAGGGGGTTGCTGTCATAGACCGGGCTGATGGGCGGCTTGCCGTCCTCATGGGTCATGGCCGGGATCCCGTGAAGGGTTTCTTCGATATTGCCCGGTGCGATCACTTCGTCCCCCGTGCTTCCCTGCAACTGTTGCATCCCTTGCGGGTAGACATGCACCCGCAGGCCGACGCTGTAGCCGGTCTCCGAGCCAAACGGGCTGCGGGTGCGGGCGAGCCCGGCCAGGGCCGAATAGCGCACGCTTGCCGAGCCCCCGTGGATCGCGCCGCGCACCCGGTCGATGCCCCAGCCGGAGCCGGTGCCGGTCATGTTGACCGAATCCACCTCGACCCCGTAGGAGGCCTGCGAAAACGGCCCGGAGCCCGGGCCGAGCGCGCCCATGATCAGGCCGCCGCCGATCACGAAGGCCCGCTCCAGCCCGCCGCCGGCGAAATCGACCAGGCTGCCGCCGACCAGGGCATAGGCGCCGACCAGTCCGAGGGAAAAGCTGCCCGGGGGCGGCGGCAGGTCTTGGGCCGAGGCGGCGCCCCCCCCGGCGGTCCCGATGGCGGCACTCAGGGCCAGCGTCGCGCAAGCCCGGCGAAATCCGAAAGTGAAAGTCATCTGTCCCCCCCTTGCTTTTCGCAATATTCGACACGCCCGCATCATCGCCGCCAGCCGAGGGGGCGCGTGGCGTCGGGCTCAGGGGCTTGAAATGGTTACATCGGATACATACCGACCCGGAGGGCCCGGACCATCCGGCAGGCCGACTCGGCAATGGCGGACAGGCAGCGCGCTCACCTAAGCACGAATTGCGCGATTTTTCAATCCTGGCGCATTCGCTCGGCGGGGCAGGGGGCGCTGGCATTGTCGCCGCGTTTGGTCTAAACCGCCTCGAAAACGCAAGGACAGGCAGATCATGACCCGCACCCTCATCACTTCGGCCCTCCCCTATATCAACGGCATCAAGCATCTGGGCAATCTGGTCGGCAGCCAGCTTCCGGCCGACCTTTATGCCCGCTACCGGCGCGCGCGTGGCGACGAGGTGATGTTCGTCTGCGCCACCGACGAGCACGGCACGCCGGCCGAACTGGCGGCGGCCAGGGCCGGGCAGGCGGTGGCCGATTACTGCGCCCAGATGCACGAGGTGCAAGCCGATCTTGCGCGCCGCTTCGGCCTTTCGTTTGACCATTTCGGCCGCTCCTCTTCGCCACAGAACCACCGCCTGACCCAGCATCTCGCTGCCCGTCTTGGCGCGGCCGGGCTGATCGAGGTGGTGGAGGAAGAGCAGGTCTATTCGCCCGCCGACGGCCGCTTTCTGCCCGACCGCTATATCGAGGGCACCTGCCCCAATTGCGGCTATGACAAGGCCCGGGGCGACCAGTGCGAGGAATGCACCAAGCAGCTTGAGCCCACCGCGCTGATCGCGCCACGCAGCGCCATTTCCGGGGCGACCGATCTCGAAGTGCGCAAGACGCGGCACCTTTTCCTGCGCCAGTCGGCCCTGCGCGACCGGTTGCGCGACTGGATCACCTCCAAGAGCGACTGGCCGGTGCTCACCACCTCGATCGCGCTCAAATGGCTCGATGACGGCGACGGGCTGCGCGACCGGGGCATCACCCGCGATCTTGACTGGGGCATTCCGGCGCAGTTCGAGGGCGCGCCCTGGGAGGGGATGGAAGGCAAGGTCTTCTATGTCTGGTTCGATGCGCCGATCGAATACATCTCTGCCACCGCCGAATGGGCCGAGGCGAACGGAATGTCGGAAAAAGACTGGAAAAGGTGGTGGAAGACCGGCGAAGGCGCCGAAAATGTTCGATATGTGCAATTCATGGGTAAGGATAACGTCCCCTTCCACACCCTGAGCTTCCCCGCCACCCTGATGGGATCGGGCGAGGACTGGAAGCTGGTCGATTACATCAAGAGCTTCAATTACCTCAATTACGATGGCGGCCAGTTCTCCACCAGCCAGGGGCGCGGGGTGTTCATGGATCAGGCGCTGGAGATCCTGCCCGCCGATTACTGGCGCTGGTGGCTCCTGAGCCACGCGCCGGAAAATTCCGACAGCGAGTTTACCTGGGAGAATTTCCAGCAGAGCGTGAACAAGGATCTCGCCGACGTGCTGGGCAATTTCGTCAGCCGGGTGACCAAGTTCTGCCGTTCGCGCTTTGGCGAAGAGGTGCCGGAGGGGGGCGAAAATGGCCCGGCCGAAGCGGCGCTGATCGCCGCGCTCGCAGAGCGCCTGCGGGCCTATGAAGCGCATATGGACGCAATCGAGATCCGCAAGGCCGCAAGCGAGCTGCGTGCGATCTGGGTGCTGGGCAACGAATACCTGCAGGAGGCCGCCCCCTGGGCCGCCTTCAAGCAGGACCCGGCCCGCGCCGCCGCGATCATCCGCCTGGCGCTGAACCTGATCCGCCTTTACGCGGTGCTCTCGGCCCCCTTCATCCCCGAAGCCGCCGGGCGGATGCTCGCGGCGATGCAGAGCGCCGATGACAGCTGGCCAGCCGACGTGGAAGCCGCCCTGCAGGCGCTCGCGCCCGGCCATGGCTTCCGCGTGCCCGAGCTGCTGTTTGCCAAGATCAGCGATGAGCAGCGCGAGGAATGGCAGCAGAGATTTGCAGGAGGAAGAGATGCTTAGACGGAGATTTCTGGCCGGATCGGCGGCGGCGGGGCTCACGGCGGGGCTTGCGGGGCTCGGCGCAGGCCCCTTGATGGCCGCCTCCGCCCATGCCCGCGCCGTCGCCGCGCTGACGCCCGCGCGCGGGCGCCTGCTGCACGGCACCTATCCCGGCGGCTTCACCGGCGATGAGGATGACATCACCCTGGCGCAGGTCCAGGCCTATGAGCGGGCCGTGGGCAAGCATGTGGCCTGGGTCTACTTTTCGCATAACTGGTTCAACGGCCGCTTCTTTCCCACCGACACCGCCCACTGGATCATCGCTCACGGCTCGACGCCCTATGTGCGGCTGATGATGCGCTCGGACAGCGAGGAGATGAAGCGCGAGCCCCGCTACACGCTCAAGCGCATCGCCGAGGGCAGGTTTGACGCCGACCTCACCCGCTGGGGCCGTTCGGCGGCGGCGCTGGGGGTGCCGATCATCGCCGAATACGGCACCGAGATGAATGGCGAGTGGTTTCGCTGGAACGGGCGCTGGAACGGTCGCGCCAGGGGGGCCGAGCGCTTCCGCGCTGCCTATCGCCACATCGTCGAGGTGACCCGCGCCGCGGGGGCCGACAATATCGTCTGGGTGTTTCACATCAACCACGAAGACGCCCCGCACACGCGCTGGAACCGCTTCGAGCATTATTATCCCGGCGATGACGTGATCGACTGGCTCGGGGTCTCGGCCTATTCGATGCTGGGGCCGGAGGAGGACGAGCCGACCGATTTCGTCGCAACCTTCGACCGCGCCTATGGGCGGCTCAGGCGGATGGCGCCGCAAAAGCCGGTGATCGTGGCCGAATTCGGCACCGACATCCACAACAGGCTGGAGCCCGCCGCCCCCTGGGCCGACCGGGCGCTGGCGGCGATCACCGGCGGGCGCTGGCCGGGGGTGATCGGCTTTTCGTGGTGGAACGAGACCTGGCCCAATGACGAGCGCACCCCGACCGACCTCCGGGTGTGGAAGGATGCCGAACTGGCCCGGGTATTTCGCCAGCGCCTGAGAAATGCGCCTTTGGTGACGCACAGATAGGCCGGGATTGCGGTCAGGGGCGATCCCGGCCAAAGGCCGCGAGGGCCGCCTCGGGATGCCCCCGGCGCGCAGGCCCGGCGCAGGCCCGGTCAGGCGCGCGGGCGGTAGAAGTAATGCACCCCGATCGCCGCGGTGCGCTCGAAGCGGCGCGACCAGTCCGGGCTGACCCAGGTGGCGTGGTAATAGGTGGCGCCCCTGGTCAGCGGGCGCGGGGCGCCGTCGAGCATGGCGCGCGCGACCTTGCCGACCCGCTTCCAGGCGGCGGGTTCGGTGATGCGCTCGGCGCGCCCGTCGCAGGTATAGGTGAACTGGCAGCGGAAGCGCTGGCCGGTGCCCTGGCGGATCACCCCGCAGACGGTGTCGGGAAAGCGTGGGCTGTCCACCCGGTTCATGATCACCTCGGCCACCGCGAAGAGGCCGCGGACATTCTCGCCACGGGCCTCGAAATAGAGCGCTTCGGCGAGGCATTTCCACTCCTTGCCGCCGGAGGCGACGGGCTGTGCGGCGAGCCAGCTTTCGGTATATTCGACCGCGCCGGTGCCGGCCTCGGTCGGGGTGGTGGCCAGCGCCGTGAGCACCCGGGCGGTCAGGGCGTCGAAGCCTTGGCTTTCCATCGCCGTGACCTGGCGGATGATTTCATCGGTGGAAGAGGTGCTGGGCTGGGCTGACTGGGCCGTGGCCGGACCCGCGCCGAGCGCGCCGATCACGCCGAGCGTACAGAGGCTCCAGAGGCCAAGCAGACATATGCGAAAGACATGCCGCATTCGCGCGCAGACAATCCCGTTTCGATACCAATTCCCAGGTGGCAGAACGCCCTTCCGGGGGAGATATTAACCCTTTTTCGCGCCTTTGGCGAGTCCCCGGGCGGCGGCCGGGAGCGGCCTGTGGACAGTTTCGGGCTTCGCCGGAGAAATCAGGACTTTGCGCCGGAGGCGTCCTCGCGCGCGGCAATCGCGAGCTGGGCCGCGGCCAGGCGCGCCACCGGCCCGCGATAGGG
>JALWTH010000392.1 GCA_027082975.1 Paracoccaceae bacterium
CCACATGGGTGAGCCGGATCACCGCCATTTCCGCGGCCATCATCGCATTGGGCGCGGCGGCGACCTCTTCCAGCGCCACCAGCAGCATCTGCCACATCCGGGTCAGGGCGCGCATGGGCAGGCTGGCGGCGAAGCCCTGCCCGCGGGCGCGCTCGTCCGGTGATACGGTCGGGTCTTCCGCCGCTTCCGGGGTGATCTTGACCACGCTGATCCAGTGGGTGATCTCGGCCAGGTCGCGCAGCACCGCCATCGGGTCGGCCCCGTCGGCATATTGCGCGCCAAGCTCGGCCAGCGCCGAGGCCGCATCGCCGCGCATGATCATCTCGAACAGGTCCATGACCCGCCCCCGGTCGGCGAGCCCCAGCATGGCGCGGACCTGATCGGCACTGGTCTCGCCGGCACCGTGGCTGATCGCCTGATCCAGAAGGCTCGTGGCATCGCGGGCCGAGCCCTCGGCCGCGCGCGCGATCAGCGCCAGCGCATCATCGGCGATGCTGGCCCCTTCGGCATCGGCGATGCGCCGCAAGAGCGCGATCATCTCCTCGGGCTCGATCCGGCGCAGGTCAAACCGCTGGCAGCGGCTCAGCACCGTCACCGGCACCTTGCGGATCTCGGTGGTGGCAAAGATGAATTTCACATGCGCCGGCGGCTCTTCCAGCGTCTTCAACAGCGCGTTGAAGGCCTGGGTGCTGAGCATGTGCACTTCGTCGATGATATAGACCTTGTAGCGCGCCGAAGCCGCCCGGTAGTGGACGCTTTCGATGATCTCGCGGATGTCGCCCACCCCGGTGCGGCTGGCCGCGTCCATCTCCATCACGTCCACATGGCGGCCTTCCATGATCGCGCGGCAATGCTCGCACTCGCCGCAGGGCTCGGTGGTGGGACCGCCCTTGCCGTCGGGGCCGATGCAGTTCAGCCCCTTGGCGATGATCCGCGCGGTGGTGGTCTTGCCGATGCCGCGGATGCCGGTCATGATGAAGGCTTGGGCGATGCGGTCGGCGGCAAAGGCGTTCTTCAGGGTGCGCACCATCGCTTCCTGCCCGACCAGATCGGCGAAGGTCTCGGGCCGATACTTGCGCGCAAGCACCTGGTACTCTCGGTCCGAATTGTCGGTCATGGAATCCTCTGCGGTAAGCTTGCGCCAAGCCTAGGGCGCGAACCTGCAAAGCACAAGCCGCCCGGGCGGACCGGCCAGCGATCCGCTCGGCGTTTTTCACCAGAGAACCAGTTTTCCGGAAAACCGGAAAACTGGAAAACTGGAAAAGCGGCTTTCCCTGCCGCGCTTTCCCGGCCAGGGGGGCTATCCTTCCAGCACGTCCTCGAAGGTGCGCAAGCCCGTGCGCGGGGCCTGCACCAGCACCGCCATGTTGCCGGGCTTGTGCTGGTTCTTCAGCATCTTCATATGCGCGGTGGGGATCTCGTCCCAGGCAAAGACCTCGCTCATCGAAGGGTCCAGCCGGCGCTCGACCATCAGCTTGTTGGCCGCCGCCGCCTGCTTGAGATGGGCGAAATGACTGCCCTGCACCCGCTTCTGGTGCATCCACAGATAGCGCGCGTCCAGCGTCAGGTTGTAGCCGGTGGTGCCGGCGCAGATCACCACCATGCCGCCCTTCTTGACCACGAAGACCGAGACCGGGAAGGTCGCCTGCCCGGGATGCTCGAACACCATGTCCACATTGTTGCCCTTGCCGGTGATGTCCCAGATCGCCTTGCCGAATTTGCGCACTTCGGCGAACCAGGCCTTGTATTCGGGCGTGTTGACGGTGGGCATCTCGCCCCAGCAGTCGAAATCCTTGCGGTTGATCACCCCCTTGGCGCCGAGGCCCATGACGAAATCGCGCTTGGATTCGTCACTGATCACCCCGATCGCATTGGCCCCGGCGGTGTTGATCAGCTGGATCGCGAAGCTGCCCAAGCCCCCCGAAGCGCCCCAGACCAGCACGTTCTGGCCGGGCTTCAGCTCATGCGGGTGGTGGCCGAACAGCATCCGGTAGGCGGTGGCCAGTGTCAGCGTGTAGCAGGCGCTTTCCTCCCAGGTGAGGTGGCGCGGGCGCTCCATGAGCTGCTGCGCCTGCACCCGGGTGAACTGGGCAAAGGAGCCGTCCGGGGTCTCGTAGCCCCAGATCCGCTGGGAGGGGCTGAACATCGGGTCGCCGCCGTTGCATTCCTCGTCATCGCCATCGTCCTGGTTGCAATGCACCACCACCTCGTCGCCCACCTTCCAGCGCTTCACCTTGTCGCCCACCTTCCAGACGATCCCGGCGGCGTCGGAGCCGGCGATGTGATAGTCCGCCTTGTGCACGTCAAACACGCTGATCGGCTTGCCGAGCGCCGCCCAGACGCCGTTGTAATTGACGCCGGCGGCCATCACCAGCACCAGCACTTCGTGGCTGTCGATCTCCCAGGTATCGACCACCTCGACCTGCATCGCGCTGGCCGGCTCGCCGTGGCGCTCGCGGCGGATGGTCCAGGCATACATCTTTGCCGGCACATGGCCGAGCGGCGGGATCTCACCAATCTCGTAGAGGTCCTTTTCCTCGGCCTCGTAAGAGACGATCGCGGAGGTGCTGTCTGTGGCCATTTCGTGCTCCGGTGCTGCGGTGATGCGGTATTGTGCTGGTGCAGCATTACGATTCTGCGCGCAAGGATGCAACCGTAAACGGTAAGAAATTGTAATTTTATGTCGCGCCGGTCCTGGTGCCCTCCCCCTTCCCGGGCACCAGATGGGCGATGGAATTGCCATAAAAGGACAGCAGGGGCCGGTCCTCGGGGCGGGTCCGGTAGCTGCCGTCGGGGGCCCTCTCGACGATCTGGCGAATGGCCAGGGCGCGCAGGCCCACCTCCACCGTGTAATCCATATCCTCGCGCGGCAGGTGCACATGCGCGCCTGCGGCCTCCAGCTGCGAGACCAGCGCGGCGAAGCGGCGGGTGATGTCGGCGCGTTTCTGCGCCCCATGCTGGAGCAGGATCGTCGCCACCAGCGGCACCGGCAGCACCGGCACCACGGCGCGGATTCGGTCCATCAGTTCGTTTGCCAGCGGCTCGGCCAACTCTGCCCTGTCGCCGGACCGGGCGGCGGCAAATGCGCCCAGCGACAGCGGCGTGCCGAACGACACGCTGGCATAGCCCAGCCGGTGAAAGCGCCCGGTCAGCCGCAGCCAGACATGCCGGCCCAGGTGGCGGGCCACGTCGCGCAGGCGCATCCGAAAGCGCCGGTGCCCGCCCTCGCCCGCCGCCACCAGCATCCGGTCCTCGATCACCCGGTCGTAATTGATCGCCACCGGCACGAACACCACGTCGCGGCTCCTGCCGGGGCGAAAGCCCTGGATCATGTAGCTGAGCAGCCCCATCTTGGGCGCGCCCACGGCGCCGGTCAGGCTCAGCCCGCCCTCGGGAAACATCGCCTGCGTCACCCCGCCCTCGGTCGCCATCTGCACATAGCGCGCCAGCACCCGGCGGTAGAGCGCGTTGCGGCTCTTGCGGCGGATGAAATAGGCGCCCATGGAGCGGATCAGCGCGGCCAGCGGCCAGCGCCGGGCCCATTCGCCCACCGCGTAGGAAAGGCTGGTGCGCTCGGCCGCAAGCCAGGTGACCAGCACATAATCCATGTTCGAGCGGTGGTTCATCACGAAGACCACCGTCGCTTCCGGGTCGATCCGCTCCAGCCCCGCCTCGTCAAACGCCCCCAGCCGCACCCGGTAAAAGGCGCGGCTCAAGAGCTTGGCAAGCCGCGTGCCGATGCCGAAATAGGCCGTGGCCGAAAAGCGCGGCACGATCTCGCGCGCATAGCGGCGGGCCTTTTCGAAGGCCACGTTCTGCGGGATGCCCTCGGCGCGGGCGTGCTCGTCGATCGCCTCGGCCACCGCCGGGTCGTAGATCAGCCGCTGGATCATGTCGTGGCGCCGGGCCAGCTTGAAGGGCTCGATCGGCCGGGTCAGGCGCTCGTTGAGCCGCGCCACCGCCCGCTCCATGCGCCGGCGGAAGAACCAGCGCACCGAGGGAAACAGGAAATGCGAGGCAAAGGTGACCACGGCAAAAGCCACCAGCAGCACCAGCGCCCAGAGGGGGATTTCGACAACCCGGTTCATCCGGGGCAGTGTTTCAGGAAAGGGCGCCGAGGTCCAGCTTCCCGCGCATGGGTTGTATCACCGCCCCGTTTGCGCCATGTCAATTCGCGCCCGGGTCTTCCGGCCTATCCTGTAACGTGAAAATGACATCAAAGGAGGTTCTCATGCTTGCATTGTACAGACGCGTATTCATTGCCCTGACTGGCGCGGCGCTCGGCGCGGCCCTGGCCCTGCCCGCTTCCGCCCTCGATCGGCGGGTGCGGATCGTCAACAATACCGGCTACACGATGGTGGAGTTCTACGGCTCCAACAAGGGCACGGACAGCTGGGAAGAAGACATCCTCGGCTATGACGTCCTGCCCTCGGGCCGCTCGGTGGTAATCGACTTCGACGACGGCACCGGCTATTGCATCTTCGATTTCAAGGCGGTGTTCGAGGACGGGGACGAGGTCACCAGCTTCGGCAAGAATGTCTGCGAACTGGGGACGTTTACCTATAATTAATTGACGCGCCATTGAGGCGACCTGACACGGGAGGCGCCCGGCGGGGCGCCCCCTTGCGTGGCAATATCCTTACGGGATATTTCCCCCTTGCGTAACATTGTTGCGCCTGCGAAAATGCTGCGGTGCAACAATGCGAGGCTGACATGACCGCTCCCGAACGCGACCGCCCCTGGCTGATCCGCACCTATGCGGGCCATTCCTCCGCCGCCGCGTCCAACGCGCTCTATCGCGAAAATCTCAGGCGCGGCCAGACCGGCCTTTCGGTCGCCTTCGACCTGCCCACCCAGACCGGCCATGACAGCGACGACCCGCGCGCGCGCGGCGAGGTGGGCAAGGTGGGCGTGCCGATCTGCCACCTGGGCGACATGCGCACCCTGTTTGACGGCATCCCGCTCGAGCAGATGAACACCTCGATGACCATCAATGCCACCGCGCCCTGGCTGCTCGCCCTCTATATCGCGCTGGCCGAGGAACAGGGGGCCGACATTTCCGCCCTGCAGGGCACGGTGCAGAACGATATCATCAAGGAATATCTCTCGCGCGGCACCTATATCCTGCCCCCCGAGCCGAGCTTGCGGATGATCACCGATGTCGCCGCCTATACCCGCCAGCACCTGCCGAAATGGAACCCGATGAATGTCTGCTCCTACCATCTGCAGGAGGCGGGCGCGACGCCCGAGGAGGAGCTTGCCTTCGCGCTCGCCACCGCCATCGCGGTGCTCGATGACCTGCGCGAGAAGGTCCCGGCCGAGGACTTCCCGGCCATGGTCGGGCGGATCAGCTTCTTCGTCAATGCGGGCATCCGCTTCGTCACCGAAATCTGCAAGATGCGCGCCTTCACCGAGCTTTGGGACGAGATCACCCGCGAGCGCTACGGGATCGAAGAGGCGCGCTTCCGCCGTTTCCGCTACGGAGTGCAGGTCAATTCCCTCGGCCTCACCGAACAGCAGCCGGAGAACAACGTCTATCGCATCCTGCTCGAGATGCTCGCGGTGACGCTCAGCAAAAAGGCCCGGGCGCGCGCCGTGCAGCTTCCGGCCTGGAACGAAGCGCTCGGCCTGCCCCGGCCCTGGGATCAGCAATGGTCCATGCGCATGCAGCAGATCCTCGCCTACGAGACCGACCTGCTGGAATACGAAGACCTGTTTGACGGCAACCCGGCGGTGGAAGCCAAGGTCGCCGCGCTCAAGCAGGAGGCCCGCGCCGAGCTTGCCCAGATCGAGGCCATGGGCGGGGCCGTGGGGGCGATCGGCTACATGAAGGCGCGCCTCGTCGAGAGCAACGCCGCGCGCATCGCCCGGATCGAGGCGGGCGAAACCGTGGTGGTCGGGGTGAACCGCTGGCAGGAGGGCGAGGAAAGCCCGCTCGCGACCGGCGAAAGCGCGATCATGAAGGTGGACCCGGCGGCCGAGGCCGAGCAGATCGCGCGCCTTGCCGAATGGCGCGATTCGCGCGATGCAGGCGCGGTGAGGGCCACGCTTGCGGAGCTGCGCCGGGCCGCGCGGGCGGGCGAGAACATCATGCCGCCCTCGATTGCCGCAGCCAAAGCGGGCGTCACCACCGGCGAATGGGCCGGGGTGATGCGCGAGATCTTCGGCGAATACCGCGCGCCCACCGGCGTTGCCAAAAGCCCCTCGAACCGCACCGAGGGGCTCGAGGAGATCCGCGCCGAGGTGGATGCGGCGAGCGACCGGCTCGGCCACCGGCTGCGCTTGCTGATCGGCAAGCCGGGGCTCGACGGCCACTCGAACGGCGCCGAGCAGATCGCCACCCGCGCCCGGGACGTGGGCATGGACATCACCTATGAGGGCATCCGCATGACCCCCGAGGCGCTCATTGAAGCCGCCCGCGAAGGCGCCGACGTGCTGGGGCTGTCGATCCTCTCGGGCTCGCACCTGCCGCTGGTCGGCGAAGTGCTCGAGGGGCTCGCGGCCGAGGGGATCGACGTGCCGGTGGTGGTCGGCGGCATCATCCCCGAGGAAGACGCCCGCGCCTTGCGCGAAATGGGCGTGGCGCGGGTCTACACGCCCAAGGATTATGAGCTGAACGCGATCATGCGCGACATCGTGGCCCTTGCCGGGAGCAGGGCGCAAGAGCAGGAGACACCCGGCGCGTGAGGCCCCCGCTCAGCCCCCGCTCAGCTTCGCCAGCAGCGCTGCGGCGGCAGCCTGCTCGGCGGCACGCTTGGTGCTGGCCCTGCCCTGCGCCGCGCCGTGGCCCTCAAGGCGCGCCTCGATGGTAAAGACCGGCGCGTGGTCCGGCCCCTCTCTGGCCATCTCCACATAGGAAGGCGGGCGCAGGCCGCGCGCCTGGGCCCATTCCTGCAGGGCGGATTTGGCGTCGCGCGCGTCTTCCGCGACCCCGGCGATGCGCGCCTCCCACAGCCGCAGCACCATCTCGCGCGCCGCCTCGAAACCCGCATCCAGGTAAACGGCGGCAATCACCGCCTCCATCGCATCGCCCAGGAGCGCCTGCTTGCGCCGCCCGCCCGAGGCCGCCTCGGAACGGCCCAGCTTCAGCACCTCGCCCAGGCCGATCTCGCGCGCCACTCCGGCGCAGGCCTCCTTGCGCACCAGCGCGTTGAAGCGCGGCGCCAGCCGGCCCTCGCTCGCCGCCGGGTCGGCGCGATACAGCGCTTCGGCGATCACCATGCCCAGCACCCGGTCGCCGAGGAATTCGAGCCGCTGGTTGTCGGGTCGCGACGGCGAGGAGACCGAACCATGGGTGAGCGCGCGGATCAGAAGCTCCGGCTCGGCGAAGTCATGGCCGATCCGCGCGGCAAAGGCCTGCATCTCCGCCGACAGGCGCATCTCGCTACTCGATCGCCTTGAAGAACCGGTCCGACCGCCAGGTCCAGAAATACAGGAGCCGCCTGCCGGCCGAAGAAAACATCACCCGGTCCACCCGGCCCAGCAGGTTTTCGGCCGGCACGAAGCCGACCCCGCTGGCGCTCTGCGCCACCCGGCTGTCGGTGGAATTGTCGCGGTTATCGCCCATGAAGAAATAATGCCCCTCGGGCACGGTAAAGACGGCGGTGTTGTCGAGGTCGCCGCGGTCGGTGATATTGAGGATGTCATGGGTGACGCCGCCGGGCAGGGTCTCGCGCAGGCGCTGCTTCTCGCAGGCACCGCCCTCGCCGACCGGGCCATTGGAACAGCGCGGATAACGCCCCTCCGCCCCCTGCCGCTCCATGGTCTCGACAAACACCCCGGCAGGCTCCTGGCGCGCCGCTTCGCCATTGATATAGACCACGCCGTTCTTCACCTGCACCTTGTCGCCGGGCAGGCCGATCAGGCGCTTGACGTAATCGGTCCCCAGCGTCGGGTGGCGAAACACGATCACATCGCCGCGCTCGGGTTCGGAAAAGAACAGCCGCCCGGAGATCGGACAGGCCGAGAACGGGCAGGAATAGCGGCTGTAGCCATAGGCCATCTTGTTGACGAACAGAAAGTCGCCGATCAGCAGCGTGTCCTTCATCGAGCTCGACGGGATCCAGAACGGCTGAAAGAACAGGGTGCGGAAAATGCCCGCGATCACCAGCGCCCAGAATACCGTCTTGATGGTTTCCACGATCCCGTCTTCTTTCTTCTCGGCCATTTCACGCTCCGCCTGCCTGCTGCAACCCCGCCGATATGAGCGGCGCGGGGCGGGGTGTCAAGGCACGGCGGCGGTACGGGGGCGCGCCTCGATCACCACAAAGGCCTGTGCCCAGGGGTGATCGTCGGTCAGGCTGACATGGATCAGCGCTTCATGGCCCGGCGGGGTCATCGCCGCCAGCCGCTCGGCGGCCCAGCCGGTCACCTCCATGACCGGCTGGCCGGTCTCGAGATTGCGTACCGCCATGTCCTTCCAGGCAATACCCATGCGCAGACCCGTGCCCAGCGCCTTGGAGCAGGCCTCCTTGGCGGCCCAGCGCTTGGCATAGGTGCCGGCCACATCGCGCCGGCGCTCGGCCTTCGCCTGCTCGGCCTCGGTAAAGACCCGATTTCGGAAGCGGTCGCCGTGGCGATCAAGCACGCCCGCGATGCGCTCGATATTGGCCAGATCGGTACCTATGCCGAGGATCATGCGGCACCCCGGTCACTCGGCATCCTGCACCTGCGCAACGATCTGCCCGGTCGCCTGGTTGAGCGTTACCAGCAGCCAGATCGGACTGCCGCCCTCGATGGGCGGGAAATGGATCAGCCCCGGAATCGCAAAGACCAGCCCGATCGAAGGGTCGTATTGCGCCTGTAGGCGCGAGAAATCAAGCTCCCGGAAACCGATCCCTCCGGCCGCGCCCACCAGCCGGCACTGACGCTCGCCAAGCTCGTCATAAGGCGGGCTCAGGATCAGCAGGTAATAGGCCCCGGCGGCCGGCTCCACCGTGTCGATCAGCGCCAGGCGGGTCTTGCCGTTGGAAAAGGTGCGGGTATTGGCCTCCCACGGCTCGGCCAGCACCCGGGCCGAAGCGCGCCAGTCGCATTCGCTGACTTCCTGCGCCCGGGCCGGTATCGCCGCGATCATGCCCAGCAGCAATAATGCAAATGCAAGTCTCATTTTCCTCATCCCTTTCATCTTTCCAAAAATACTTGTTCGTTGATTTCGTGTTATCGGAGTGTTGGGCGGGAGGCCGTCAGATACTGGATCGTTAGAGATCGTGTGGAGCACGGCCCCCGCCCTTGGGTGAAGCACCCAATCCGAACTGTTGGTTGGCCCGGGGGCGCGCCCCGAGGCCGTGAACAAGTAAGGACAGGCCCATGATACACACTTGTTTCGCCGGATGCGACATCTCTTCGCGCCGGCTCGATCTTTGCATTCTTGCGGCGGCGGGCGCCCGTGTCAGCCGGCATGACAACACCCCCGCGGGCATCGGCGGCCTGATCGCCCGGCTGTGGCGCGCCGGGGTGGCGCTGGTGGTGATCGAGCCTTCGGGCGGCTACGAGCGGGCGCTGCTCGAGGCGCTCTGGGCGGCCGGCCTGGCCGTGGCGCTGGTGCCGGCGCAGCGGGTGCGCCACTTCGCCCGCGCCTAGGCTCAGGACCCATCAATCCCACGTTCACAGTCCGGCGGATTTGCTTCCTGAACAGGCGCAAGACCGCAGGAATAGCCGATCTATTTCAAGGCCTTGCAACGCATTCAGGGAGCAAATCCGCCTGAGCCCTGCGGGCGGCGCAGGCGCTTCCTCTCAGGGGCCTTTTGCCCTTGGAAAGGGGCCCACCCTGTCCGGCGGGCAAAAACCCCCTGATAGCACGCGCCTCAAGCCGCTGTGAACGTGGGATTGATGGGTCCTGAGCCTAAGCCAGCTGGCCAAGTCGGACGCGATCGACGCCCGCGTGCTGGCCGAGTACGGCGCCCGGATGCAGCCCGAAGCGACCCCGGCCCCGGATGAAAACGCCCGCCTTCTCAGGGACTTGACCGCCCGCCGGCGGCAGCTGGTCGAGGCCCGCAAGGCCGAAAGGACCCGCGCGCCCAAGGCCTGCCTGCCGCTCGTGCGCGCCTCGATCGAGCGCCACCTTCGCCACCTCGCCGAGGAAATCGCCGCGATCGAGCGCGAGATCCGCGCCGCCATCGCCGCCGCCCGCGCCACGCGCGAGCGCGCCCGCCGCCTGCGCACATGCCCCGGGATCGGCCCCGCCACCGCCGCCGCGCTGCTCGCGGAAATGCCCGAACTCGGCCGCCTCGCACCCGGCCAGGCGGCGGCCCTCGCCGGGCTGGCCCCGCATGCGCGCGACAGCGGAAAATGGCGCGGCAAACGCTTCATCTCCGGCGGGCGAAAACCGGTCCGCGACGCCCTCTTCATGGCCGCAACCAGCGCCGCATTCCACAGCAAAAGCCGATTCGCCGCCTTCCAGGGCGTAGACCCATGAACCACACGCCGCCAGCGCGATCCTCGCGAAATATCAATGACTTGGGGCGCGCCGCACAGGGTGGTGCCCTTTGCAAGCGGCCCGAGCCATTGAGATGAAGCGAGGATCGCGCCCTGCGGGTTTGGCGGATTTTCGCCATGACTGCATTGCAAGGCCTTGAAATAGCAATACTATTCCTGCGCCCTTGCGCCTTGTCAGGGCGAAAATC
>JALWTH010000393.1 GCA_027082975.1 Paracoccaceae bacterium
GGGCGGGGTCGAGCGGCCCTTCGGCGCGCTCGTCGAGCCGCCCGGCCAGGCGCAGCCAGGCATCGCCGCGCGCGAGGTGGTGCTGAGCCGGGCGATCCGCGACGAAGAGGCCGAGACCGTGGCTTCGCGCTGGCTCCTGCGGCTGAAGAATCTCCTGTCGGGGCTGCCACGGGGCGGGCCGGAGGCGCTCGCGGCGATGCAGGCGCGCGGCGATGCCTGGCTGCGCCTGGCCGGGCGGCTCGACGAGCGCGCCGAAGGGCCGCTCGACCCCGCCCCGCGCCCCTCGCCGCGCCCGCCGGTCGCGGCCCGGCCCCGGCAGCTTTCGGTCACCCGAATCGGTCTGCTGGTGCGCGACCCTTACGCGATCTATGCGCAATACATCCTGAAGCTGCGCCCGCTCGATCCCCTGCAGCAGAGCCCCGACGCGCTCCTGCGCGGCACCGTGCTGCACCGGGTCGCCGAACGCTTCATCGAGGCCGGCACGGACCCCGCCGCGCCGGAGGCCGCCGAGCGGCTGATGCGCATCGCCGAAGAGACCCTGGCGCGCGAAGTTCCCTGGCCCGCCGCACGCCGCCTGTGGCTCGCTCGCCTGGGCCGGGTGGCGGCGCAATTCCTGCACGACGAGGCGGCGCGCCGGGCAGCGGGAGAGAACCTCGCCAACGAGGTCGAGGGCCGCCTCTACCTGGCGGAGCAGGGCTTTGCCCTCACGGCCAAGGCCGACCGGATCGACCGGCTCGCCGAGGGCGGGCTCGCGGTCTATGATTACAAGTCCGGCAAACCGCCCGCGAAAAAGGCCCGCGCGCTCTACGACAAGCAGCTGGAGCTGGAAGCGCTGATCGCGCGCGCCGGCGGCTTTGACGGCATCGCCGCCGCCCCGGTCGCCCGCATCGCCCATATCCCGCTGGGCACGCCGGATCCGTTCAGGCCCGAAGCGCCAGCGCCGGAGGCGCTCGAGCGGATCGGGCGCGAGCTTGCGGCGCTGATTGCCGCCTGGCAGGACCCGGCGCAGGGCTATACCGCCATCCGCCTGCCGCCGGATACGGGCTTTCCGAGCGATTACCGCCACCTGGCCCGCTTCGGCGAATGGGACGTGACCCAGCCCCCCGAGCCCGAGGAGGTCGGCCATGACTCCTGACCCGGCGACCGAGCGGCAGAACGCCGCCTCCGAGCCCCTCGCCTCGACCTGGCTTTCGGCCAATGCCGGCTCGGGCAAGACCAAGGTGCTGACCGACCGGGTGGCGCGGCTGCTGCTGGCGGGCGTCGCGCCGCAGAACATCCTCTGCCTCACCTATACCAAGGCCGCCGCCAGCGAGATGCAGAACCGCCTGTTTCGCCTGCTGGGCGCATGGGCGATGATGGACGAAGCGGCCCTGCGCCAGAAGCTCGCCGCCCTGGGCGAGCGGCCGGGCGCGGATCTGGGCCCCACCCGCAGCCTGTTTGCCCGCGCCATCGAGACCCCGGGCGGGCTGAAAATCCAGACCATCCACAGCTTCTGCGCCGCGCTGCTGCGCCGTTTTCCGCTGGAGGCGGGCGTGTCGCCGCAATTCAGCGAAATGGACGAACGCGCGGCGCTGATCCTGCGCGAAGAGGTGGTCGAGGCCATGGCGATGGGGCCGGAGCGGGCCGCGCTCGATGGGCTGGCGGCCCATTTCACCGGGCAGGATTTCGGCAAGCTGCTGGAGGAGATCGGCAAGCACCGCGCCGCCTTTGCCGGCCCGCCGGACGCGGCCGCGATCTGGCGCCGCCTCGGGCTCGCGCCGGGCATGGACGAGGCCGATATCGCCGCCGGGGCGCTGGCGCCGGGGGATGTGGCGCGGGTGCAGGAGCTTTTCCCGATCCTTGCCGCAGGCTCCGCGAACGAGCGGAAAATCGCGGCCAGGCTCGCGGGCTTCTCGCCGGACCTGACCCCGGCCGACAAACTTCGCCTGCTGCAAGGCGCCTTTCTGACCCAAACGGACAAGCAACCGCTGAAAAAACCGCTCACCAAGGGCACCGCCGAAGGCCCGGCGGCGCATCTGGTCGAATGGCTCGCCGGCTTCATGCAGCGCCTGGCCCTTGCCGCCGACCTCGAAAAGGCGCTGCTCGTCGCCCGTCGGACCCTCGCCCTTCACCGCTTCGCCCGCCCCTTCCTCGCCGAATACGAGGCCCGCAAGCAGGCGCGCGGCTGGCTCGACTTCGACGACCTGATCGACAAGGCCGGCACGCTGCTCGCCGACCCGGCCCGCGCCGCCTGGGTGCTCTACCGGCTCGATGGCGGTATCGACCACATCCTTGTGGACGAGGCGCAGGACACCTCGCCCGCCCAGTGGCGGGTGATCAGCCTGCTGGCGCAGGAATTCACCTCCGGCGAAGGCGCGCGCGACGTGGCGCGCACGGTCTTCGTCGTCGGCGATCCCAAGCAGTCGATCTACTCCTTTCAGGGCGCCGACCCGCGCGAATTCGCCCGGATGAAGGCGCATTTCCGCACCGGCCTCACCCAGGCGAAGCAGCCCTTTCAGGACCTGCGGCTGGAATATTCCTTCCGCTCCTCGCCGGCGGTGCTGTCGCTGGTGGATGCGGCGCTGGACGGGCGCGAGGGGCTCGAGGATGCGGGCTTTCGCCATATCGCCTTTTTCGACAAGCCCGGCCGGGTGGACCTCTGGCCGCTGGTGCCAAAGGCCGCTTATGAGGAGACCCGCCCCTGGCATGAT
>JALWTH010000394.1 GCA_027082975.1 Paracoccaceae bacterium
AGGTGAGGCAGCGCCAGCGCGGTGAGGGCGGCGAGCGGGGTGGCGTCGCGGATCTGCGTGCCGATGAGGGAAAGCTGCTTCAGCGCGGTGAGCGTGGCGATTTCCTCGGGCAGGGCTTCGAGCGCGTTGAAGACCTCTTCGCCGCCATATTTCGACCCGCGCAGGCGAAGCGCCGTCGCGCCCTCCTCCTTCGCCCTCACTATCCTGCGGCGGGCTTCCTCATAGGCTTTGTCGGCTGCATTCATCTTCCCTCCCCCGCCAGACTGGCATGGGGCCGGGCGTGGCGCAAGTCAGGCCGTTACCCAGAAGATATGCACCAGGTGGAAGAACACCGGCGCGGCGAACAGCACGCCGTCGAGCCGGTCGATGAAGCCGCCCTGGCCGGCCACCAGTTGGCCCCAGTCGCGCACGCCCTTGTCGCGCTTGATGGCGCTCATCACCAGCGCGCCGAACAGGCCGGTGGCGGTGATGACGGCGCCCATGAGCGCGGCGGCGGCGGGTGCGAAAGGCGTGAGCCACCACAGTCCCGCGCCCAGGGCCGCGCCCGAGGCCACCGCCCCGACAAAGCCCTCCCAGGTCTTGGAGGCCGAGAGCGCCGGGGCCACCGGGTGGCGCCCCCAGAACTGGCTCCAGGCATATTGCAGCGTGTCGGTGAGCTGCACGATGATCACCAGAAAGGCGATCAGCAGCAGCCCCTTGCTTTCGAATCCTTCGATATGCAGCGACAGGAGCGCCGGCACATGGCTGGCCGCATAGACGCAGATCATCAGGCCCCACTGGTTTTCGCCCACCCGGGCGAGGAAGCGCTCCGGCGCGCCGCGGATAACGCTCAGCACCGGCAGGTAGAGGAAGGCATAGACCGGGATGAACACGCTGTAGATCCGGTACCAGTCCATGTAGACCAGCAGATATTGCACCGGCAGGATCACGAAAAACGCCGCGATCAGCGCCCAGTGATCGGCCCGGCTCTTCTGGGTGAGGGTGAGGAATTCGCGCAGCGCGGCGAAGGATATGACGGCAAACAGCACCACCACGCCCCCGCGCCCGCCCAGCATCGCCAGCGCCAGCAGCGTGGCAATCGCCCACCAGGCGCCGATTCGCGCGGCGAGATTCTCGACCAGCACGTTCTGGCCTTCGGGGCTGAGCCAGGCCCGGAGCAGGGCCGCGCCCGCCCAGGCCAGGGTGAGCAGCAGGAAGACGCCGTTGAGCAGCCAGGAGAATTCAGCGCCGTTCATCGGGGGCCTCCACCTGATCTGCGAGCGCCAGCAGCGCCGCATGGGCGCGGGCGAGAAAGGCGGCCTTGTCCTCGCCCGGCGCCAGGTGCAGGGGCGCGCCGAAGCTCACCGAGCAGATCAGCGGCACCGGCACCACCTCGCCCTTGGGCATGACGTGGTTGAGGTTCTGAAGCCAGGTCGGCACCAGGTCGATCTCGGGCCGCGCGCGGGCGAAATGGTAGAGCCCGGTCTTGAACGCCAGCAGCCGCTCGGGCCCCATGTTGCGCTTGCCCTCGGGAAACAGGATCAGGCTCGCCCCCTCGTCCACCGCCTTGCACATGAGCGCCACCGGGTCCTCGGTGCGGGTCTCCGGGTTGCGGTCGATCAGCACGGCGCGAAACACGTCGCGCCCGGCGAAGGCGCGCAGGCGCGATTTCAGCCAGTAATCGGCCGCCGCCACCGGGCGGGTGCGTGCGCGCAGGGCCGCCGGGAGCGCGGTCCAGAGCAGCACGAAATCGGCGTTCGAGGTGTGGTTGGCGAAATAGAGGCGCTGGCGGGGGATCGGCTCGGTGCCGATCCAGTTGACCCGCGCGGCGGTGAGAAACCGGGTGAAGAGGGCAATGGCATTGCCGACCAGGCGCGCCAGTGCCCCGGTCAGTGCCCCGGTCAGTGCCGCGCGCATTCTGCCGATGATTGCCATTGCCTACCTCCGCGCCCTTGGTAGCGCAGCCGGGCCACCTGTCACAAGCCCGCGGCCGGGCGGCGATTTTTCTGCGAAAAATCGTTTGCCGCGTGCCTGCCGCTCTTTCGACAAGGCGGGCGGATTGTCAGTCCCGCCCGGCGCCGTTATCACTCGGCTGACCGCGAAGGAGAAATACCATGCCCGTCATCACCGAGATCGAAGATCTGCGCCGCATCTACGAGCGCCGCGTGCCGCGGATGTTTTACGATTATGTGGAGACCGGATCGTGGAGCGAGCAGACCTTTCGCGAAAACAGTTCGGACTTCGACCGGATCTATTTCAAACAGCGCGTCGCCATCGACATGACCGGGCGCAGCACCGCGAGCCGGATGATCGGCCAGGAGGTGGCGATGCCGGTGGCGCTGGCGCCGGTGGGGCTGACGGGGATGCAGGACGCGGACGGCGAGATCAAGGCGGCGCGCGCGGCGGAGAAGTTCGGCGTGCCGTTTACCCTCTCCACCATGTCGATCTGCTCGATCGAGGACGTGGCCGCGCATACCCAAAAGCCGTTCTGGTTTCAGGTCTATACGCTGAAGGACGACGAATTCAACAGGAACCTCTTTGCCCGGGCCAGGGCCGCCAATTGCTCGGCCATTGTCATCACCGTGGACCTGCAACTGCTCGGCCAGCGCCACAAGGATCTCAAGAACGGCCTCTCCGCCCCGCCCAGGCTGACCCCGCGCACGATTGCCAACATGGCCACCAAGCTCGGCTGGGGGCTCGGGATGCTGGGCACCAAGCGGCGCTTCTTCGGCAATATCGTCGGCCACGCCAGGGGGGTGACGGATCCTTCCTCGCTGGCGGACTGGACCGCGAGCGCGTTCGACCAGAGCCTTGACTGGGAGCGGATCAGGGAGTTTCGCCGGATGTGGGACGGGCCGCTGATCCTCAAGGGGATCATCGAGCCGGAAGACGCGGTGGCGGCGCTCGGCGGGGGCGCCGATGCGATCATCGTGTCAAACCACGGCGGGCGCCAGCTTGACGGGGCGCTCACCTCGATCCGGGCGCTGCCGCGGGTGCTCGATGCGGTGGGCGACAGGATCGAGGTGCATCTGGACAGCGGCATTCGCTCGGGCCAGGACGCGCTCAAGGCCCTGGCGATGGGCGCCAAGGGCACCTATATCGGCCGCGCCTATATCTACGGGCTCGGCGCCATGGGCGAGGCCGGCGTGACCAAGGCGCTCGAGGTGATCCACAGGGAAATGGACATGACCATGGCGCTGTGCGGGCGCACCGACATCAACGACGTGGACCGCTCGATCCTGCACATCCCGCGCGGCTTTTCCGGCGATTGGGAATAGGGCCGGGCGTGGGGTGTTGCCCGTTGCGCCAGAGGCGCATCGAGGGCGCCCCATGAATGCGGCGGCTCCCCTGAGTATTTGATGAAAGGTGAAAGGGGCGCGTGGGGGCTTCCCTTTGTCGCGAATCCCCTCTATAGGAGCGGCTTCACGCGCCGGCACACCCTTGGAGGGCCGCGCTCAGCAGAAATGGAGATTACCATGGCAGGAAAGATCCCTGATCTGATTGCCTCGGAACGGACGGGGACAGGCAAGGGGGCCGCCCGTCAGGCACGCCGCGAAGGGCTGGTTCCGGGCATCGTTTACGGCGGCGGGCAGGACCCGCTGCCGATCAACATTCCGTTCAACGTGCTGATGAAGCACCTCAAGCGGGGGCGGTTCCTTTCGACCCTGTTCAATCTCAAGGTCGAGGGGCACGAGGACGTGCGGGTGATCTGCCGTGGCGTGCAGCGCGATGTGGTCAAGGACCTGCCGACCCATGTGGACCTGATGCGCCTGCGCCGGACTTCGAAGGTGCGGCTCTATATCCATGTGAATTTCGAGGGCGAAGAGGCCTGCCCCGGCCTGAAGAAGGGCGGCGTGCTCACCGTGGTGCGCCCCGAGGTGGAGCTGGAAGTGACCGCCGGCGACATCCCGGATCACCTGACCGTCAGCCTCGAGGGTCTGGAAGTGGGCGACGTGATCCACGCTTCCGATATCGCCCTGCCGGAAGGGGCGCGCCTGACCATCGAGCGCGATTTCGTGGTGGCCAATATCTCGGCCCCGTCGGCCCTGCGCTCCTCGGACGAAGAGGATGGCGAAGCCGGTGAAGAAGGCGCCGAAGGCGGTGACGCCGAGGGCGGCGAAGAGTGAGCCCTTTCTACGCCAAGCGATGAAAAGGCGGGGCCCTCTGCGGGCCCCGTTCTTTTGGGGCAGTGCGATTGGCGTTGCGGGGCAGCGGGGGATGTGCCGCTATTGGCCGGGGACCACGGTCAGGCCGAGTATCCGCCAGTCCTGCATGCCGCCGCGGTAATAGCTGATCCTGTCGGCCGGGTAGCCCGCGGCGATCATGGCGCGGATCGCGGTCGGGGACTGGCCGCACCACATGCCGTTGCAGAACAGCGCCACTCTGCGCGCGTTGGTGCAGTCCCAGCCGTCGAAATCGGGCTCGCAGCCCAGTTCGTCGAGCCGGTCGGCGATCTCGCTCCAGGGGATCGACACCGCGCCGGGGATGGTGCCGCCGGCGTGCCATTTCAGGGTGCGGCTGTCGACCAGCACCGCCTCCGGGTCCTGCAGGATTTCGAGCACTTCGAGTTCGCCGATGGTGCGCACCCCCTCGGCCGGGCTGATCGGCTGGATGCAAAACGGCGGGCAGGGGCGGCTGATGCGCGCCCAGTCGCCTTCGAGCTTCGCAGAAGTGTCCGGGTTGCGGGCGATCGTCACCGGGCCTTGCGGTGTCTGGACCGTGACCGAAGGCAGGTCGGGGCGGATATTGACGCTTTCCTGTGCCATGGCCGGCAGGAGCGGCAGGGCGGAAAGGGCAATCACGGCAATCAGGGCGAGAAGGGTTTTCGGGATATTTGGCATGTGCATGTCTGCTCCTCTTTCGGAGCGCGAGACATAGCATATCCGGGTGCGCCGAGAAAGCGTCCCCCGCATCCGCCATTGTGGTCCGGACTCATCCAGGGTCATCCGGGGCGGGCAGGCGGCATCGTCCCGGGTCATTGATATTGGTAACGGGTTGTGGAATCCTGCCCGGCGGGGGGCCTCCTCCGATTTCGACAGTCATTCATTGATCACATGCAGAGGATATACGGATGCTTCAACGCATTGCGCCACTCGCCGTTCTTGCCCTTCTGGCCGCCTGCGCCACGCCGCAGGAGGCCTGCATCTACCAGGCTCGGGAAGAATTGCGCAGCCTGCAGGGGCGTATTGCCACCGCGCAGGGCAATCTCGACCGGGGCTATGCGATCCACCGCCAGGTCGTGCCTTATACCTACGTTGTCATATGTCATGACGATGCCGGTAAGGCCTACCAGTGCGAGCAGAATGCCACCCGGATCGAGGAAACGCCGGTGGCCATCGACATCCGGGAAGAGCGGGCGAAGCTCGCGCGCCTGCGCGCGGCCCTGCCGGGGGCGCAGCGGGCGGCAGAGGCACGCATCGCCCAGTGCCGGGCGACCTATCCCGAGTGAGCCGGGCGCGGGCCGGGGGCGCTGCCGCCGGCCTCAGCCCTCCGAGACCATCACCACGTCATACATGACCGGCTGGTAATCCTTGGCCAGGGCGAGGAATTTCTGCAGATAGGCCTGCATCTCCTCGCTGCGCTGCAGGGCCTGGAAATGCTCGCGGCTCTCCCACTGCATGTAATTGGCGATGCGGGTGCGCGCGTCGTTGACATGCACGGCGGCGGCGACGAAGCCCGGCTGCTTCGAGGCGAAGTCGTTGCAGGCCTCGGTGAGCAGGTCGATCAGCGCCTGACAATCGGCCGGCGCCACCTCGAAGGTGCTGATGATGGTCTGGTGGCCGGCATCCTTGCTGATATGCGGCATGTATTCCTCCCTTTTACGCCAGCTTACGGCGGAAAAGGAAGCCGGGGCAAGCGATTACCCGCTGTCAACAGGCCCTAGCGGCAGACATGCACCGCGCAGGGCGCATGGCGCACCACCCGGGCGGCGGTCGAACCCAGGAACCAGTCCTGCATCCCCGGCCGATGCGAGGCGATGACGATGCAATCCACCCCGTTTTCGCGCGCATATTCGATGATCGAATGCCCCGGATGGCCGCTGATCACCACCGGCTCTGCCGCTTCTGCGCCGTCCAGCGCTTCGGCCAGGCGCTTGTGCAGCTCGGCGCGGTTCGCCTCGATCTGCCCTTCCGGCAGGTACTGGGCCACATAGGCGGGCACTTCCTCCATTACATGCAGGGCGGTGATCTTTGCGCCCTCGTCGGCGAGGATCCGGGCCACTTTCAGCGCTTCGCCCGGGTCGCGGTCATGGTCGAAGGCCACCGGAACCAGAATGTGCTTGTACATGGCGCTTCTCCTTTTGCGAATGTTTCCCGAAACCGGGGCGATGATATCCGCTGCGGGGCGGCGGCGCCATGAGGCAGGTCAAACCGGGCGCAGGAGGATCGCGCGAAAGTCGTTGACATTGGTGCCGGTGGGGCCGGGGGCGAAGAGGTCGCCCAGCGCGTCAAAGGCGCTCCAGCTGTCGTTGCCCGCGAGCAGGGCGGCGGGGTCGTGGCCCAGCGCGATGAGGCGGGCGGCGCTCTCGCCGTCGGCAAAGGCACCGGCATTGTCCTCGCTGCCGTCGATCCCGTCGGTATCGGCGGCCAGCGCCGCCCAGCCGGGCTGCCCCGCGCAGGTGAGCGCCAGCGAGAGCAGGAATTCGCCGTTGCGCCCGCCGCGCCCCCGCCCGCGCAGGGTGACGGTGGTCTCTCCGCCCGAGAGCAGCACCACCGGGGGGCGGAAGGGGCGGGCGCGCGCCAGCACCTCGAGCGCAATCGCCCCGTGCATCTTCGCCACTTCGCGCGCCTCGCCCTCGATCCGGTCCGACAGGATCACCGCCGGGATGCCCGCCGCCTCTGCCGCGCGCGCGGCTGCCTCGAGCGACAGGCGGGCCGAGGCGATGATGCGCGCCGAGTGGCCCTGAAAGAGCGCATCGTCCGGGCGGGGCGCGCGCGCGGTGCGGATGTGCTCGAGCACCGGCGCGGGCAGGTCGATCCGGTAGGCCCTGATCGCCGCCAGCGCCTCTTCGGCCCCGGTTTCATCGGCAAGGGTCGGCCCGGAGGCGACCTCGTGCGGGGTATCTCCCGGCACGTCGGAGACGATCAGGCTGACCACCCGTGCGGGTGCCGCCAGCGCCGCCAGCCGCCCGCCCTTGATCCCGGAAAACTGCTTGCGGATCGCGTTCATGGCGCTGATCGGCGCGCCGGAGGCGAGCAGGGCGGCGTTCAGCGCCTGCTCGTCGGCCAGCGAAAAGCCAGCGGGAGGCGCGGGCAGCAGCGCCGAGCCGCCGCCGGTGATCAGCGCCACCACCAGATCGTCGGGCCCCAGCCCGCTGACCGCTTCGCCGAGCGCCGCGCTTGCCGCAAGCCCGGCCGCGTCGGGCACCGGATGCGCGGCTTCCAGCACCCGGATGCGCCGGCAGGGGGTGGCGTAGCCGTAGCGGGTCACCACCACGCCCGAGAGCGGGCCGTCCCAGGCCGCTTCGAAGGCCGCCGCAAGCTGCGCCGCGCCCTTGCCCGCGCCCACCACCACGGTGCGCCCCCTGGGCCGCTCGGGCAGGTTGCCCTGCAGGATCCGCGCCGGGTCGGCCGCGGCGATGGCGGCTTCGAACAGGCCGGTGAGGAATGTCTTGTCCGCCGCGCGCACCATGGCGCTATCCGCCTGCCAGCGCGGTGTCGATGGCGCCGGCGAGCTTGTCTACCAGTTCCTCGATATGCGCGCTCTGCATGATAAAGGGCGGGGCCAGCAGCACATGGTCGCCATGCCTGCCGTCGCGGGTGCCGCCCATCGGATAACAGATCAGCCCGGCCTCGAAGGCCGCGCGCTTGATCCGCCCGGCAAGCCCGCGCGCGGGGTCGAAGGGCCGCTTGCTCTCGCGGTCCTCGACCAGTTCGATCCCGCGAAACAGGCCGCGCCCGCGCAAATCGCCCACATGCGGATGATCGCCCAGCGCCGCCTGCAAGGCCGCTTCCAGTTCGCTGCCCATCGCGCGCACCCGCTCCACCAGCCCGCGTTCGAGGATCGCCCTGACCACCGCCAGCCCCGCAGCCGCCGCCACCGGGTGGCCCAGATAGGTATGGCCGTGCTGAAAGAAGCCGGTGCCCTCGGCGATGGTGTCGTGGATCTCCCCCGAGCACAGCATGGCGCCGATCGGCTGGTAGCCCGCCCCCAGCCCCTTGGCGATGGTCAGGATGTCGGGCCGCACGCCCTCGCCCTCGCAGGCGAACAGATGCCCGGTGCGCCCCATGCCGCACATCACCTCGTCGAGGATCAGCAGCACCCCGTGGCGGTCGCAGATCTCGCGGATGCGGGCAAAATAGCCCGGCACGGCGGGCACCGCGCCCAGCGTCGCCCCCACCACCGGCTCGGCGACAAAGGCCATCACGCTGCCCGCGCCCAGCCGCTCTATCTCGGCCTCGAGCTCACCCGCTACGCGCGCCCCATAGGCCTCGAGGCTCTCGTGCGCGCCGCGCTCGCCGTATTCGTAGCAGGGCGCGATATGGCTGACCGGCGCCAGCAGCGGCTCGAACTGCGCGCGCCGCCAGGCATTGCCGCCGGTCGCCAGCGCGCCGAGCGTATTGCCGTGGTAGCTCTGACGCCGGGCGATGACATGGCGGCGCTCCGGCTGGCCCTTTTCCACGAAATACTGCCGCGCGAGCTTCAGCGCCGCTTCCACCGCCTCGGAGCCGCCGGAGACGAGATAGACCCGCTCCAGCCCCTCGGGCGCGTGCGCGGCCAGCAGGTCAGCGAGCGCCTCGGCGGGCTCGGAGGTGAAAAAGCCGGTATGGGCAAAGGCCACCCGGTCAAGCTGCGCCTTGACGGCCGCCGTCACCTCCTGATCGCCATGGCCCAGGCAGGAGACGGCCGCGCCCCCCGAGCCGTCGAGATAGCGCTTGCCGGTGCTGTCGATCAGGTAGCAGCCCTCGCCGCCCACGGCGACGGGGAGTGACATCCTGCTGTGGCGGGGAAATATGTGACTCATGGCGCGATGCCTTCCAGAGTTTCGGGGACAAAACCTTCTGCCGCCGCCCGGGCCACGAAAGCGGCGACCGAAGCGGCGTTGTCCGGATAGGGGGTGCCATCCGGCTGACGATAGCTGTTTTCAAAGCCGATCCGCACATGGCCGCTGCCCTCGGCGAGTGCTGCGAGCAGGCAATCATGCTCGCGCGCGCCAAAGGCGCAGAGGCTCCAGGCGAGAGCGTGCGCGCGCGCAAGCGCGGCGAGGGGGGCGACCTCCTCGGGCCGGGCCGCGCGCGGCGGATCATAGCTGCCGAGCACGAACAGCACTTCCAGGGGGTCGCCCTGGAGCCAGCCCCGCGCGCGCCAGTCGAGCAGCAGGGCGAGGTCATCGCGGTCATAAAGGATATGCTGAAGCCGGGTGCCCTGCGCGGCCGCCTGCCGGTAGAAGCGGTGGGCAAGCGCCGGATCGCGCCCCATCTCGCGGGCGGCAACGCTGGCCCAGCCGGGCTTCAGTTCGGTGAGCAGCGCCAGCTGCGCGGCGACATCGTAGCGCCCGGCGGCCTCGGTGGTGACCTGAACGCGAAGCCCCGGCACCGCGCGCGCCACCGCCTCCATCGCCGCCCGGTAGCGCCCGGCATCGAGCGAATGGCCCCCTTCCGCGTCGCGCACATGCAGGTGCAGCGCCCCCACGCCCAGCGCCGCACAGGCGCGCGCCGTGGATGCGATCTCGCCGGGGCTCAGCGGCACCTGCGGGTGCGCCGCCTTGCCCAGCCGCGCCCCGTTCGGGGCCAGCATCAGGCGAAAGGGGGCTGTGCGGGAAACGGACATCGCTGACTCGCGCGGGCATTCGGCGCCACGTTGACAGATAGTTGCCAGCTGTCAACAACAAGTTTGCGCCCGAGATGGCCACCGCCCCGGGCGCCGCGCAGAGGCCAGTCAAGCACGCCAAACCCGGCCGGGGCAGGCCCGTGTTCCGATAAAAGGAACGATCCGTGGTCACCAAAATACGCATTTCCTTGATTGCAAGGGCGATTCACAGAAACATCTGGACAGGTCCCATGGAATCCGGCACTAACGGAGACAGTTTTGGTAAGGAAAAATTACCAATCCGGGCCTGCAGGCACCACATCCAGGCGGCCTGGCAACAAATGTTCCAATGGGAGCAAGGGAGGAAAAGGATGAAATTCAAACTGATCGCTGCTGCTGTGTCCGTCGCGCTGGCCGGTGGGGCCGCCGATGCGCAGACCACCATCGAGATGACCGCCGCCTTTGGCAAGAACCTGCCGATTCTCGGCACGGCCGGGGTGGAATTCGTCGAGCGCATCAATGCCATCTCCGACGAGGTGGAATTCGAGCATTACGACCCGGGCAAGCTGGTACCGACCTTCGAGGCGCTGGACGCGGTGTCCAACGGCTCGGTCGATGCCGCCTTTGCCGCCTCGGGCTACTGGCAGGGCAAGATCACCGCGGCCAGCCTGTTCTCCGCCGTGCCCTTCGGCCCGGAAGCGGGCGAATTCATGGGCTGGATCCTCTATGACGACGGCGCCAGGTACTGGCAGCAGATGTATGACATGAACGGCTACAACGTGCGCGCGCTCCCCTGCGGCGTGATCGCGCCGGAGACTTCGGGCTGGTTCAAGAACGAGATCAACTCGGTCGAGGACCTTCAGGGGCTCAACATGCGCTTCTTCGGTCTCGGCGCCAAGGCGATGGAGAAGCTCGGCGTCTCCACCTCGCTGCTGGCCGGCGGCGACATCTTCCCGGCGCTGGAGCGCGGGGCGATCGACGCCACCGAATTCTCGATGCCGCGCATCGACGAGCGGCTCGGTTTCTACAAGCTGGTCAAGTACAACTACTTCCCCGGCTGGCACCAGCCCGCGACCCTGTTTGAACTGCTGATCAACAAGGACGTCTGGGAAGATATCGGCGAAACCGCCCAGAAGCAGATCGAGACCGCCTGCCTTGCCACCTTCGCCACCACCTTTGCCGAAGGCGAGGCCACCAACTATGCCGCAATGGTGCGCAATGTCGAAGAGCACGGCGTGATCATCAAGCAGTGGACGCCGGAGATGCTGGACGCTTTCGAAAACGCCTGGAACGAGGTGGTCGAAGAACTGCGCGCCCAGGATCCCTTCTTCAAGGAAGTCTGGGACGACCTGGCCGAATATCGCGCCGGCTACAAGGTGTGGTCGACCAACATCTACCTGCCGCGCAACCGCTGAGGCGGTCCGACCGGCACGGCGGCCGCAGACACGCGGCCGCCGTGTGACATCACGGGGAGGGGAGGGCAGACATGCCGAGCGATGAGCCGGGCCATGTGCCCAGCGTCGAAGAGGTGATCGCGGTCACCGATCCCGGCGAGATGAACCGCGACGAGCACACGATTGTCGACCGTTTCGTCGTCATGGTCGGGAATGTCTTTGCCTGGCTGTTTCCGCTGCTGATGGTCGCCATCGTCACCCAGGTGGTGATCCGCAAGATGGGGCACAATCAGGCCTGGCTCGACGATCTGCAATGGTGGCTCTACGGGGTGGCCATGATGGTCGGGTTTTCCTATGCGATCGTCACCAACAGCCATGTGCGGGTGGATATCTTTCACGCCCGGTTCAGCCGCGAAAAGCAGGCGAAAACAGAGCTGTTCGGCCTCGGCTGGCTGGCCCTGCCCTATCTGGTGCTGATGGGGGATCTGTTCTTCAACTATGCCTATTCGTCCTGGCGCGTCGGCGAGGTCTCGGATTCGCCTACGGGGATGCATGGCATCTACCTGCTGAAAATGGGGCTGGAACTGCTCTGGTTTCTGGCCATTGCCGCGACCCTCAGCGCCATGTGGCGCTATCTCCGCCGGCTGGGCCGGCCCAGCCTGGCGGCAATGCTGGTGGCGGGCCTGCCGGCCTTTGTCTTTGCCGGCCAGCGGTTGAGCCACTATCTGCTCTACTGGTTTGTCCGTGTCACCCGGCCCGAGATCAATCCGCGCCGGATCGGCCGCGAGGCGATCATGGACAACACCCTCTGGATGGGCTTTGCCCTGGTGGCGCTGCTGATGATTGCCAGCATGGCTGTCAGCGGCAGGGGCAGGAGGAGGAGGGAAACCGGCAGGGGAAGCGGCAGGGGATCGGGGCGGCGCCACGGCGGGGAGGAGGGCTGAGCAATGCAGATCCTCGCGCTCATGGGCCAGCTGATGGACCTCAACCAGTGGCTGGTCCTGTTCATGTTTCTCACCTTCATCGCCATGCTGTTCCGCGGTATCCCGGTGGTCTATTCGCTGGTCGGCGTCAGCCTGGTTTTCACGGTCCTGGCGATCTTTGTACTGGACCCGAACAAGAAGCTGATCAACGAATATATCGACTTCCACCGCACCGGGCTTTCCTATCGGAAAATGCTGACCATGCCGGGGCGGTTCTTTGCCGGTACCATCGAAAACCCGGTGCTGGTCGCCCTGCCGATGTTCATCTACATGGGCCTGATGCTGGACCAGTCGGGCGTGGCACAGAGAATGATGCGCTCGATGCAGAAGCTGTTTGGCGGGCTCAAGGGCGGGCTGGCGCTCACGGTGATGATCATCGGCATCATCCTGGCCGCCTCCACCGGGGTCATCGGCGCTTCGGTGGTGCTGCTTGGCGTCATGGGTATCCCGACGATGATGGCGCAGGGCTATGCGCGGCCCATCGCTACCGGCACTATCGCCGCCTCGGGCACGCTCGGCATCCTGATCCCGCCCTCTATCATGCTGGTGATCATGTCCGACCAGTTGGCGATCAGCCTCGGCGACCTGTTCATGGGGGCGCTGTTTCCGGGCCTGCTGCTGGGCGCGCTCTATATCGTCTACATCATCGGTTACGGCCTGCTGCGGCCCGATGCCATGCCGCTCCCCGACGACCGCGAGCCGATCAGCTGGGGCGCGGTGTGGGCGGTGCTGAAATCGGTGGTGCCGCCCTTCGGGCTCGTGCTGCTGGTGCTGGGGTCGATCTTCTTCGGCATCGCCACCCCCACCGAGGCCTCGGGGCTGGGGGCGCTGGGGGCGAGCCTGCTGGCGCTGTCTTCGGGCAATCTCAATTTCACCGTGTTCAAGGACGTGATGCGTCAGACGCTCAACACCGGCGGCTATATTGTCGGCATCTTCATCGCGGCCAATTTCTTCAGCTACATCCTGCGGCGCTTCGGCGGCGATCAGATCATCGAGGGCCTGGTGCTGGGTACCTTCGACAATCCCTACATGGTGATCGGCTTCATCCTGCTGATCATCTTCCTGCTGGGTTTCCTGCTCGACTGGATCGAGATCACCCTGATCATCATGCCGCTGATGCTGCCGGTGATCGAAGGGCTGAACATCCCGGTCAACGGCTTTGGCGTGGTCGATGAGCCTTCGGTGGTGTGGTTCGCCATCCTGGTGGCGGTAACCCTGCAGACTTCGTTCCTGACGCCGCCGGTGGGCTTTGCCCTGTTCTACCTCAAGGGGGTCTGCCCGCCGGACATCAACCTTGGCCATATCTACCGGGGCATCGTTCCCTTCGTGCTCCTGCAGATCGTCGGGCTGCTGATCGTGTTCTACTGGCCCGAACTGGTCACATGGCTGCCGGCGGTGGCCTATGCGAGGTAAGGCAGGGGCAATATTGTCTGCGCCCTGCCCTGCGGCTAAGAAGAACCAAACACCGCAAAGGAACAACACATCATGGCCAAATGCGCATTTCTCGGCCTCGGCGTCATGGGCTACCCCATGGCCGGGCACCTCGCCGCCAGCGGGCACGAGGTCACCGTCTACAACCGTACCGCCGCCAAGGCGGAAAAGTGGGTGGCCGAGCATGGCGGGGCCGCCGCCCCGACCCCGCGCGAGGCCGCCGCGGGGGCCGAATTCGTGCTCGCCTGCGTGGGCAATGACGACGACCTGCGCGCGGTCTGCCTTGGCCCGGAGGGAGCCTTTGCCGGGATGGCGGCGGGCACCACCTTTGTAGATCACACCACCGTTTCGGCCAGGGTCACCCGCGAGCTGCACGCAGCCGCCGCCGAGGCCGGCATCGCCTTTGTCGATGCGCCGATTTCCGGCGGGCAGGCGGGGGCCGAGAACGGCGTGCTCTCGATCATGTGCGGCGGCGAGGAAGCGGCTTTCGAGCGGGCGCTGCCGGTGATGCAGGCCTATGGCCGCTCGATCCGCCGGCTCGGCGAAAGCGGCGCCGGACAGCTGACCAAGATGGTCAACCAGATCTGCATTGCCGGCCTCCTGCAGGGGCTGGCCGAGGGCCTGCATTTCGCCGAAAAGGCGGGGCTCGACGGGCGCGCGGTGATCGAGGCCATCTCCGGCGGCGCGGCCGGCTCCTGGCAGATGACAAACCGCTACGAGACCATGCTCGACGACTATTACGAGCACGGTTTCGCGGTGGACTGGATGCGCAAGGATCTCGGCATCTGCCTCGCTACGGCGGATGAGAACGGCGCGAGCCTGCCGGTCACCGCCCTGGTCGATCAGTTCTACAAGGACGTGCAGAAGATGGGCGGCGCGCGGTGGGACACTTCGTCCCTTCTCAAGCGGCTCAAGGCCATGGGATAATCCGCCCGAAAGGAGGGTGCCCATGCTGAAATCCTTGCCGAGCCTCGCAATCCTGCTCCTGCTGCTGGCCGGCCCGGCCATGGCCCAGACCGTCCCGGTGCATGGCAATTGGTGCGGGATCGGCCATTCGGGCGGCAATGGGCCCTATCCGGCCCCGCCCACCGATCCGCTCGACGCCGCCTGCATGCGCCACGACATCTGCACCGCCTATCGCGGCCGGTTCGATTGCGGCTGCGATCTCGGCTTCATGCAGGAGCTGCGCACCACCCGCTGGCCCAATCCGGGCCTCGCCGAAAAGGCCCGCGCCATCCATGAGGCGATCGGCGTGATCCCCTGCACCAGCCCCGAAGGCTATGCGCGCAAGATGAGCCTTGTTTCCAGCGACTGGCTGAACGACATCGGCACCGGCCGCGAAGCCCCGTGGCAGATCATGGAGCGGCTGTCGCGCCTCTCCGCCGACGGGATGCGATGGGCGCGCTGGTAGGCCCGGCGCCGATTTTTCGCAGAAAAATCGCCCCCGCCTATCCGCGCCGCTCTTCCAGAGCCAGCCGCTGGCGCGCCACCTCTTCATTGTGCCGCGCCCGGGCCTGCTCGCGCAGGGCGTCTTCCACATAGTCCAGATGCGCCTCCACCGCCGCCCGTGCCGCCTCGGGCGCGCGGCTCAGGATCGCGTCCCGGATCGCCCGGTGCTGGTCCAGCAATTCGCGGCGGGTCGTGTGGCGGGAAAACATCACCTGGCGGTTGTAGAACACCCCCTCGCGCAGCAGGTCATACATCGAACGCATCATGTGCAGCATCACCACGTTATGCCCCGCCTCGATGATCGCCATGTGAAACTCGGCATCCAGGCGCGCGCCTTCGCCGCTGCCGGCTTCGCTTGCCGCTTCCATCCGGCGAAAGATCGTGTCGATCACCCGGAGGTCGCTGTCCGAGCCCAGCCGGGCCGCGCGCTGGGCGGCCAGCCCCTCCATGTCGCGGCGAAAGGCCAGCGAGTCGAATACCGCCTCGTCATGGCTGGCAAACAGCCGCACCAGCGCCGGCGAAAAGGCCGAGCCCAGCACGTCTGCCACATAGACCCCTGCGCCGGGGTGCGCCTCCAGCAGGCCCCGCTCGCGCAACGCCCCGAGCGCCTCGCGCAAAGAAGGGCGCGACACGCCCAGCCTGCCGGCCAGTTCCCGCTCCGCCGGCAGCCGGTCGCCCGGGCGCAATATCCCGCGCAGGATCAGAAGCTCGATCTGGCGCACCACGGCCTGCGACAGCTTTTCGGCCTGGACCTTTTCGAATGGCAAGGGCTCCTCCCGTCTGGTCAGATTTTATGACCAGGCACCCGCCCGTTCAAGCAAAGGCTCAGCCATTCGGGCGAATGACGATCTCGACCCGGCGATTCTGCCGCCGCCCCTCCGCTGTCAGGTTGGAGGCCACGGGCTGATCCTCGCCCATGCCGATGGTGGTGATCCTGGTCGAGGGCACCCCGTTGCTGATCAGGATCGCCGCCACCGCCGCGGCACGGCGGCGCGACAGCGACAGGTTGTAGCCCGCATCGCCCACATTGTCGGTATGGCCGATGACCTGGATGGTCGAATCGGGATAATCCAGCAGGTTCTGCGCCAGCGCGGCGATGTCGCGGCGCAGGGCCGGGCCGACCGTGGCGCTGTCGGTGGCGAACAGGATGTCGTTGGGCATGGTCACCACCAGTTCGGAGCCGGTATTGACCACTTTCACGTCGCTGCCCATGGACTGGCGCAACTCGCCCGCCTGCCGGTCGAGCTCCTGGCCGATGGCGCCGCCGATGATGCCGCCCAGGGCCGCGCCGACCGCGGTCGTGCCGACATTGGCGTTGGGCCGGGTCGCGCCGATCAGCCCGCCGATGGCGGCACCGATGGCGGCGCCGTTGTTCTGGCGCGGTCCGGTATCGGTGCAGGCGCCCAGGGCAAAGGCGCTGACGGTCAGGGCAACAAGCGGTTTCTTCAGGTAAATCATCTTGGCTCTCTCGCTGGGGTTACAGTCGCGTCATGCTTACCGCATCCGCGCCCGTTATCGAATATCAATCCCGGCCATGGGCGGCAAACCGCCGGGGCACCGCGCCCGATTTTTCTGCGAAAAATCGCCCCGGCCGCCAGGGCAGAGGCCTGCGGCGGCGCGGGGCCGGCGGTCGGGCGCTTCAGGCCTTGCGGATCTTCACCTTCGAAGCCTGCGGCGCCCGGGCTTTCACCTCCGGGATGACGAGGGTGAGCACCCCGTCTTTCATCTCTGCCTCGATCCTGTCGGTATCCGCATCCGGCGGCAGCCGGAAGGAGCGGCTGAAGGCGCCGTATTGGCGCTCGCAGAAATACCAGTTGTCATCGGATTCCTCGCGCAGCAGGCGCTTTTCGCCTTTGACCGTGATCACCTCGTCGCGGACGGTGATTTCCACGTCGTCCTCGGACACGCCGGGCAGTTCGATGGCGATGCGGTAGGCATCTTCGCCCTGGGAGGCTTCCGATGCGGGGCTGAAGAAATTGCGGATCCTGGCGCCCAGATTGCGGAACGGATCGTACAGGGCCGGCCAGAAGCCCGTATCGTGTGACGTTTCCACCATTTCGTCCTCCTTCGCGTCTGGGGCACGCGCGTGGGACCATGGAGCGGGTCCGGCGCGAGCGCCCGTAACCCATTGATATGCCGGCTGCCGCGAAGCTCCCCGACTCCTGGCGGTGCATCGGTGCGCGCCGGCATCCCTTGCACTTCAGATGGGTTTTGGCGATGCTGGTTTCAAGGCAACCGGCCGGCGAAAGCGGGCCGCCGAGGCGCGGCGTGGAGGGTTCCGGGAGGCAGTATGCGTGCGGTGATACAGCGGGTGAGCGAGGCCAGCGTTTGCGTCGCCGGAGAAGAGGTGGCGCGTATCGGGGCGGGCCTGCTGGTCCTGGTCTGCGCCATGCAGGGCGACAGCGAGGAAAACGCCCGCCTGCTGGCCGAAAAGATCCGCAGGCTGCGCATCTTCGCCGACGACCGGGGCCGGATGAACCGTTCGCTCGCCGATACCGGCGGCGCGGCGCTGGTGGTGAGCCAGTTCACCCTCGCCGCCGATACTTCGCGCGGCAACCGCCCCGGCTTCTCCACCGCCGCGCCCCCGGACCGGGGCCGCGCCCTCTACGAGGCCTTCGCGGCCCACCTCCAGAGCCTCGGCACCGATGCGCAGACCGGCATCTTCGGCGCCGACATGGCCGTCAGGCTGACCAATGACGGCCCCGTCACCATCTGGATCGAGCGCTGAGCCGGGGCTGGCGGAGGCGGGTCAAACGCGCTATCGCGGGTGGAAACCGCAGGAGTCAGCAGGAGACAGCATGAGCACACGCGCCGGATTCGTCGCCCTGATCGGCGAGCCCAATGCGGGCAAGTCGACGCTCACCAACCGGATGGTGGGGGCGAAGGTCTCGATCGTCACCCACAAGGTGCAGACCACGCGGGCGCGCATCCGCGGCGTGGCGATCGAGGGCGCGGCGCAGATCGTGTTCGTGGACACGCCGGGCCTGTTTCGCCCGCGCCGGCATCTGGACCGGGCCATGGTGGCCGCGGCCTGGGGAGGGGCGGCGGATGCGGATATCGTCGTGCTGCTGATCGAGGCCCAGCGCGGGCTGACCGAGGGGGTCGAGGCGATCCTTGCGCGGCTGGGCGAGATCAGCGCCGGGCGCAAGGTGGCGCTGGCGGTGAACAAGATCGACCGGGTGCAGCCGGAGGATTTGCTCGGGCTTGTGGCGGACATGAACGAACGGTTCGATTTCGCCGAGACCTTCCTGATCTCGGCCAAGAGGGGTCACGGGGTCGCGGACCTGCGCAAGTGGCTGGCGCGCGAGCTTCCCGAGGGGCCGTGGCTCTACCCGGAGGATCAGATCGCCGACCTGCCGCTGAAGATGCTCGCCGCCGAGATGACCCGCGAGAAGCTGACCCTGCGCCTGCATCAGGAGCTTCCCTATCAGCTGACGGTCGAGACCGAGAACTGGCAGGAGCGCAGGGATGGCTCGGTGAAGGTGGATCAGGTGATCTACGTGATGCGCGACGGGCACAGGGGGATCGTGCTGGGCAAGCGCGGCGAGACCATCAAGGCGGTGAGCCAGGCGGCGCGGGCGGAGCTTGCGGCGTTTCTCGGCCGCAGGGTGCATCTTTTCCTGCAGGTCAAGGTCCGGCCCGGCTGGATGGAGGATGCCGAGCGCTACGCGGAGATGGGCCTCGACTTTCGCGACGGGCGCGAGTGATGGCGCGGCTCACCGCGGATATGTGGGTGTCGGCCTATCTGCGGCGGCTGGATCTGGCGGGGATCGCCGCCTATGTGACCCAGCGGGGCGATGCCACGGCCGGCGCGGTGCTGGTGAAGCTGGCGACTCTGGACGGGCGCGCGGTGGCCTTTCAGCGCTCTTGGGATCCGCTCAGCGGGGCGCGGGCCTGGATGGTGCTGGCCGAGGGCGATGAGCGCGAGGTGGATGCGGCGATTGCGCGGCAGAAGGGGCGGGACCCCGACCTGTGGGTGATCGAGCTGGAGGACAGGGCCGGGCGGCATTTGCTGGAGGAGGAAGGGCTGGCCGGGTAGATTTCGCCGGGCTGGCGCCCGGCGACCCATGTGGGGGCGCTGCCCCCACGCCCCCGGGATATTTCCGAACAGAAGAAGGGCAAGGGCATGGAATGGCGTGAAGAGGGGGTGTTGCTGGCGGTGCGAAAGCATGGTGAGACCTCTCTGATCATGGATGTTCTGACCGAGGCGCATGGGCGCCATGCGGGCGTGGTGCGGGGGGGCGTGTCGCGCAAGGTGGCGCCCGTGCTGCAGCCCGGCGCGCAGCTTGATCTGACTTGGCGTGCGCGCTTGACCGAGCATCTGGGGACGTTTCGGGTGGAGCCGGTGAGAAGCCGGGCCGGGGCGGTGATGGGCGATGCGCTGGCCCTGGCGGGGCTGAACGCGATCTGCGCGCTGCTGGTCTTTGCGCTCCCTGAGCGCGAGGCGCATCCGCGGCTGTATCGGCGCACGGTGGCAATGCTCGATCTGCTGGGCACGAGCCCCGTCTGGCCGGTGGCCTATCTGAAATGGGAGCTGGCCCTGCTCGAGGAGTTGGGTTTCGGGCTTGACCTCAGTGCCTGCGCGGTGACCGGCACGCGCGACGATCTCGCCTATGTGAGCCCGAAGAGCGGGCGGGCGGTCAGTGCCGAGGCGGCGGGCGAATGGGCCGATCGGCTGCTGCCGCTGCCGCCGGAATTGCTGGGGGCGGGGACGGGCGCGCCGGGCAACGTGGCGGCCGGGCTCAGCACCACCGGCTATTTCCTGACCCATCGGCTGGCGGCGAGCCACGGCAACCGTCCGCTGCCAGAGGCGCGGGCGCGGCTGGTGGACCGGCTGGCCGGCTGGGGTGGGTAATCAGGCCAGCAGGCGGCGGGCGATCACCTGGGCCTGGATCTCGGCGGCACCTTCGAAGATGTTCAGAATCCGCGCATCGCACAGGATGCGGCTGATCTGGTATTCGAGCGCGAATCCGTTGCCGCCATGGATCTGCAGGGCGTTGTCGGCCGCGGCCCAGGCGACGCGGGCGCCGAGCAGCTTGGCCATGCCCGCTTCGAGGTCGCAGCGCCGGTCGTGGTCCTTCTCCCAGGCGGCGAAATAGGTGAGCTGGCGGGCGACCATGATTTCCACCGCCATCATGGCGAGCTTGTCGGCCACGCGGGGGAATTCGATCAGCGCCTTGCCGAACTGCCTGCGCTCGAGCGCGTATTGCATGCCGACCTCCAGCGCGTTCTGCGCCACGCCAATGGCGCGCGCGGCGGTCTGGATGCGGGCGGCCTCGAAGGTCTGCATCAGCTGCTTGAAGCCCTGCCCGGTCGTGCCGCCCAGCAGGTTTTCGCCGGCGACGCGGAAGCCGTCAAACGACAGTTCGTATTCCTTCATGCCGCGATAGCCCAGCACGCCGATCTCGGTGCCGGTCATGCCGGGGCTGGGGAAGGGGTCGGCCTCGTCGCCCGGCTGCTTTTCGGCGAGAAACATCGAAAGGCCGCGCCAGTCGGTGCTTTCGGGGTCGGTGCGCGCAAGCAGCGTCATCACATGGGCGCGGGCGGCGTGGGTGATCCAGGTCTTGTTGCCGGTGATCAGCCAGTCGTCGCCGTCGCGGCTGGCGCGGGTGCGGAGCGCGCCGAGGTCGGAGCCGGTATTGGGCTCGGTAAAGACGGCGGTGGGCAGGATCTCTCCGCTGGCGATCCTGGGCAGCCAATGGGCCTTTTGCGCATCCGTCCCGCCGGCGAGGATCAGCTCGGCGGCGATCTCGGAGCGGGTGCCGAGGCTGCCCACCCCGATATAGCCGCGGCTCAGTTCCTCGCTGACCACCACCATCGCCGCCTTGCTGAGGCCGAAGCCGCCATATTGCTCGGGGATGGTCAGGCCGAACACGCCCATTTCCGCAAGCTCGTCGATCACCTCCATCGGGATCAGCGCGTCCTCCAGGTGCCACTCATGGGCATGGGGGGCGACGCGCTCGTCGGCATAGCGGCGGAACTGGTCGCGGATCATCTCCAGCTCGTCGTCGAGCCCGGTGGCGCCGAAGGTGGCGTGGCCGGCATTGTCCTGCATCAGCGCGGTGAGGCGGGCGCGGGCGGCGGCGCTGTTGCCGCGCGCCATCAGCGCCTGCACCTCGGGGGCCTGAAAGCCCGAGAGCGCGTCCCAGCCCAGGCCGAGATCGGCGAGGCGCACGAACTCGCCCTGATTCATCGGGATGCCGCCGGCAAGGTGGTGGAGATATTCGCCAAAGGCGATCTGCAGGATCAGGCTTTCCATCTCGCCCAGCTTGCGGGCCTCTTGCAGACGCTCCGCCCAGGCCTGCATCTGCTCGAGCGCCTGCACATAGGTCGCCATCCAGGCCAACCCGTGCACGGCGTGCTGGTGGCGCTCGAGCAGGCTTGCGTCGATGCGCTCGCCGGCGCTGGTGGTGGCGCGCACCGCTTCGCGCGCCTTTTGCAAGAGCGCCTGCGCGGCGGGCAGAGCGGCCTTGGTCTGGTCGGTCAGCTTGTCTAGAAGGGGCATGGCGGGCCTCGTTTTCGATGTCCGCCCCGGTTTACGCGATTACGCAGTTGCAGCGCAATAAAAATTCGCGCGGCGGGTTCGTTTTGCATGAAAATGACGCGGGGGAGAGCGCGTGCAGGAGCTATGGCAGACAGGCGCGCCGGTGCTGGCGCTGACCTTTGCGGTGACGCTGGCGGCGGGCTTCGTCAAGGGCGCGGTGGGCTTCGGCCTGCCGATGATCATGGTGGCGGGGCTCGCGGCCTTTCTGCCGCCGGAGAAGGTGCTGGCCGCGGTGATCCTGCCGACCCTGGTCACCAATCTGTGGCTGGCCCTGCAGCGCGGCCTGGGCGAGACCATGCGCATTGCCTGGGGGTTTCGATTCTATATCGCGGTGATGCTCGCCTTTCTGGTACTGAGCGCCGGGCTGGTGCGGGCGATACGGCCCGAAATCGTGCAGCTGATCGTCGGCGTGCCGATCATCTTTTTCGCGTCAATTCAATTGCTTGGGGTGCGATTCAGCCTCAGCGAACGGGCCCGCCTGCCTCTCGA
Organism: Paracoccaceae bacterium; assembly: GCA_027082975.1. Classification (GTDB taxonomy): domain Bacteria; phylum Pseudomonadota; class Alphaproteobacteria; order Rhodobacterales; family Rhodobacteraceae; genus JAAEUB01. The sequence continues at coordinate 22,020 of JALWTH010000394.1, forward strand.
GGCAACCGTTGCGGCGCTGGCCGGGTTCGTCGGCGGGATGTCTGGCATATGGGGGCCGCCGCTGGTGGCTTACCTGACCGCGCGCGATACCCCGAAACGCGAGCAGATGCGCCTGCAGGGGGTGGTCTATGCGCTGGGCTCGGTGGCGCTGTTTCTGGCGCATCTGCGCTCGGGCGTGCTGAGTCGGGCGACCCTGCCGCTCTCGGTGCTGGCGCTGGTGCCGGCAATGGCGGGGATGTGGCTGGGCGCGCGCTGGCATGACCGCCTGCCGCAGGCGAGTTTTCGCCGCCTGACGCTGGTGATCCTGCTGCTTGCGGGCATGAACCTGGTGCGCCGGGCGCTGACCGGCTGATTGCTGCGATGCAGCGGGGGCTGTGCGCGCCCCCGCCCGCTCCCGCTCTTGCGCGTCAGCCGATCGCCGCGGCGCGCACGTCTTCGTCGATATGGGCGAGATATTGCTCGAAATTCTCGGCAAACATGCCCACCAGCCGCGCCGCTTGCGCGTCATAGGCCTCGGGGTCTTCCCATGTGGCGCGCGGATCGAGCAGGGTCGCGTCCACCCCGGGCACGGTGACCGGCACGTCGAAGCCGAAATGCGGATCCTTGCGGAAGGTGGCATTGTTGAGCGAGCCGTCGAGCGCCGCGCTCAGCAGGGCGCGGGTGGCCTTGATCGGCATCCGCGAGCCGGTGCCGTAAGCGCCGCCGGTCCAGCCGGTATTGACCAGCCAGCAGGTGGCGCCGTGGCGGGCGATCTTGTCGCGCAACAGCGCGCCATAGACCTCGGGCCGGCGCGGCATGAAGGGCGCGCCGAAGCAGGTCGAGAAGGTGGGCTGCGGCTCGGTCACCCCGCGCTCGGTGCCGGCGACCTTGGCGGTGAAGCCCGACAGGAAGTGATACATGGCCTGCGCCGGGGTCAGCCGCGCGATCGGCGGCAGCACGCCGAAGCTGTCGCAGGTGAGCATGATCACGTTTTTCGGATGCCCCCCGAGTCCGCTTTCGGACGCATTGGAGATATAATGCAGCGGATAGGCGCAGCGGGTATTGGCGGTGAGGCTGTCGTCCTCGAAGTCGATCTCGCGGGTTTCTTTGTCCCAGACCATGTTTTCGATGATGGTCGCGAACTTGCCGGTGGTGGCGTAGATCTCGGGCTCGGCCTCTGCCGAGAGGTTGATGGTCTTGGCGTAGCAGCCGCCCTCGAAATTGAACGTGCCGCGCTCCGACCAGCCGTGCTCGTCATCGCCGATCAGGACCCGGTTCGGATCGGCGCTGAGCGTGGTCTTGCCGGTGCCCGAGAGGCCGAAGAACACGGCGGTATCGACCGGGTTGCCCGGCGCATGGTTGGCCGAGCAATGCATCGCCATGATGCCCTTGCCGGGCAGGATGTAATTCAGGAGCGTGAAGATCGACTTCTTGTTCTCCCCGGCATAGCCGGTGCCGCCGACAAGGATCAGCTTCTTCTGGAAATTGAGCGCGATGACGGTCTCGGAGCGGCAGCCGTGGCGAGCCGGGTCGGCCTTGAAGGAAGGCGCGTTGATCAGGGTGAATTCGGGGGTGAAGCCGTCGAGCTCCGCGCGTGCCGGCCGGCGCAGCATGGTGCGGTTGAACAGCGCGTGCCAGGCAAGCTCGGTGATCATGCGCACGTCCAGCCGATGCTCCGGGTCGGCGCCGGCATGGAGGTCCTCGACAAACACGTCGCGCCCCTTCAGATGGGCGAGCATGTCCCGATACAGCCGGTCAAAGGCCTCGGGCTCCATCGGCGGGTTGTTCTCCCACCAGATCGTGTCTTCCACATCCGGGGTGCGCACCACGAACTTGTCCTTGGGCGAGCGCCCGGTATGCTGGCCGGTCGCCACCAGCAGCGTGCCGCCATTGCCCAGGTGTCCCTCGCCGCGCCTGAGCGCCTGTTCCATCAGGTCGGGTTCGAGCAGGTTGTAATAGATGTGGCCGAGCCCCTCGATCCCCTGGTCTTCGAGCTTCAGGGCGGGGTTCACGCGTCCGGTTTCCATGCTTCTTTCCTCGGGCTGGATGCAATTGTATGCCTTGCAGCCCCGCTATAGCACTTCGCCGCCGCTTGTTAAGGGGTGTGTTCGGACGTTAGCGATACCACGCCCATGTTTGCGCAATCAGACCGGCTGACCGGGCGCGCGGGCGGGGCCAGCCCGGAAAAATCCGCCCGATGTGAGACATATTAGCCATTATTTACCCTTTTTGTTCTTGGATGGGGGCAGATGCGGGGGGTGATTCGTACAAAAATGTTGATTTTTCGCGACGGAGACGGAACAATGCTGGAAAACAACGAAAAAACGAGCAGTAAAAGGAACCTCACATGTCGAGGATAGCGTTGGTGGACGACGACAGGAATATCCTGACGTCGGTGTCGATGACTCTGGAGGCCGAGGGCTTCGAGGTCGAAACCTACAATGACGGGCAGACGGCGCTGGCCGCCTTTTCCAACCGGATGCCGGACATGGCGGTGCTGGACATCAAGATGCCGCGCATGGACGGGATGGATCTGCTGCAGCGCCTGCGCCAGAAGACCGCGAACTTGCCGGTGATCTTCCTCACCTCCAAGGATGACGAGATCGACGAGGTGCTGGGCCTGCGCATGGGGGCGGACGATTATGTGAAGAAGCCGTTTTCCCAGCGCCTGCTGGTCGAGCGCATCCGCGCGCTCCTGCGCCGGCAGGAGGCGATTGCCTCCGACAGTACCGACACGCCGGAGGAAAAGGCGGTGATGGAGCGCGGGCACCTGACCATGGACCCCCTGCGCCATGCGGTCACCTGGAAGGGGCAGGACGTGTCGCTGACGGTGACCGAATTCCTGCTGCTGCAGGCGCTCGCGCAGCGGCCCGGCTTCGTCAAGAGCCGCGACCAGCTGATGGACGTGGCCTATGACGATCAGGTCTATGTGGATGACCGGACCATCGACAGCCACATCAAGCGGCTGCGCAAGAAGATGCGCGCGGTGGACCCGGACTTCTCGGCGATCGAGACATTGTATGGCATCGGCTACCGCTACAACGAGGAATAGCGGGCCGAAGGCGGCAGGCAGGCATCTCGCCAAGGGGGCTGACGTGCGGGATACGAGGCAGACGAAAGACAGCGGCGCGGAGGTGGTCCTGGGCGAGGACTGGGTTTCGGGACCATCCGCGGATGACGGCGAACTGCAGGCGCGCCGGTCGCGGCGCGGCTTCATCTCGATCAACCGCTCGCCGCTGGCACGCAAGATCATCACCTTCAACCTGCTCGGCCTCATCGTGCTGGTGGCCGGGGTCCTGTATCTCAACCCTTTCCGCGATTCGCTGGTGTTCCAGCACGAGCGCGGGCTGGTGGCCGAGGCCGAGTTGGTCGCCGATGTGATGGAGCTGATCAGCGGCGAAGGCGCCCTTGCCGATGCGTCGCAGGTGCAAGAGGCGCTTGCAACGCTGGATCTGCGCGATGGCAGCGAGATTTTTGTCTTTGACGCGGATGGGCGCTTTGTCGCCAGCACGCAGGGGCTGACACGCCCGCCCCTGCCGCCGGTTGAGGGGATGCAGCTTCAGAAACAGACCAACCTGATCACCGGCTGGCTGAACCGGGTATGGGAAAAGGCCGCGGGCCTGCTGCAATCGAGGAACGAGCCGGCGCAGGCTGCCTTCAGCCTTCGGGACAGGGCGCAATCGCTGGTGGCCGGCGCGGTGGCGGGCGGCACCCGGATCGACAACGGCCAGCGCCCGGACGGGAGCACGCTGTTCACCGTGGCGACGCCCGTAGTGACGGTCGGCGCGCCGGTCGGCGCGGTGGTGGTAGCCTCGGCCGACGGGGCGCTTGACGACCTGGTGCGCAGCGAGCGCGAACAGGTGCTGCAGATGTTCGTGATCGCGATCCTGGTGTCGATAGGTCTCAGCCTGCTGCTGGCCTCGACCATCGCCAACCCGCTCTCGGATCTCGCCGCAGCGGCGGAGATCGGCCGCGACCGCAATGCCGGCAAGGTCAATCCGGGCCGGGTGCGCATCCCCGACCTGGCCGGCCGCCCGGACGAGATCGGCCGCCTCTCCACCGCCCTGCGCGGCATGGTCAATGCGCTTTACGACCGGATCGACGCCAACGAGCAATTCGCCGCCGACGTGGCCCACGAGATCAAGAACCCGCTCGCCTCCCTGCGCTCGGCGGTGGGCACGCTCAGGCTGGCCAAACGTGATGACCAGCGCGAGAAGCTGCTCGACGTGATCGAGCATGACGTGCGCCGGCTCGACCGGCTGGTGAGCGACATTTCCAATGCCTCCCGGCTCGACAGCGAACTGGTCAAGGAGGACGAGGAGCCCTTTGATCTGCTCAAGATGCTGCGCAACCTCACCGATTACCTCAGCGAGGAAGCGCACCGGAAGGAGGTGGACTTCATCACCGACCTGCCGGGCGAACCGATCATCATCAACGGGCTGGAGGCGCGCCTGGCGCAGGTATTCGTCAACCTGATCACCAATGCGCTCTCCTTCTGCGAGGAGGGCGATGCGATCCGTGTCTGGGCGCGCCAGCGCGACAACCGGGTGCTGGTGGTGGTCGAGGATACCGGGCCGGGCATCCCCGAGGGCGCGCTGACCAAGATCTTCAAGCGCTTCTACAGCGAGCGGCCGGAAAACCAGTTTGGCAACAATTCCGGGCTGGGGCTGGCGATCTCGAAGCAGATCGTCGAGGCCCATGGCGGCGTGATCTGGGCCGAGAACATCCGCCCGACCGATGCCGATATCACCTCCGAGCCGCTGGGCGCGCGCTTCGTCGTGGGCCTGCCCGTGTGAGCGCATATGTGAGCGCCCGCGCCGCAGGAGTGTCGCCCGAAAGAGACAGCTGGCACGCAAGCTGCGTGGCCTTTGAGGGACGCGCGGTGATGATCCGCGGGCCGTCGGGCAGCGGCAAGTCGGCCCTGGCGCTGCAGCTGATCGCGCTCGGCGCCGAGCTGGTGGCCGATGACCTGACCCGCCTGGAGCGCGCCGGCGGCAGACTTTTCGCCCTGGCGCCGCCGCGCCTCAGGGGGGTGATCGAGGCCCGCGGGGTGGGGCTCCTGCGCGCCCCTCTTTGCCCCCGCGCCGAGCTTGTCCTGCTGGTCGAGCTGGACCGCACGGAGCCCGACCGCCTGCCACAGGATCGCGCGACCCGGCTTCTTGGCCTGGAGGTCGAGACCATATACAGGGTGGAGGGGGCGCATTTTCCCGCCGCCATCCGGCAATTGGTGCTGTTCGGGCGATACGCAGGCGACAGGCATGAGTGAAGGCAGCGCGCAAAAGGTCATCATCGTCACCGGCCCCTCGGGCGCCGGCCGCTCCACCGCGATCGCCGCGCTGGAGGACATGGGCCACGAGGTGATCGACAACATGCCGCTGAGCCTGATCCCGCGCTTGCTGGCCGGCAGCCCGCCCGAGCGGCCCCTGGCGCTGGGGGTGGACGCGCGCAACCGCGATTTCTCTCCCGCCCAAGTGCTCAGCCTGGTCGAGGGGCTCGGCGCGCGGGCGGATATCTCGCCCGAACTGCTCTATCTCGATTGCCAGCCGGACATTCTGCTGCGCCGCTATTCCGAGACCCGGCGCCGCCACCCGCTGGCGCCCACCGGCAGCCCGGCGGAGGGCATTGCCGAAGAGATGGCGCTGGTGGCGCCGCTGCGCGCGCGTGCCGACATCCTGGTGGACACCAGCACCCTGAGTCCGCATGAACTGCGCGAGGAGCTGCGTGCCAGGCTGATGCGCGATGGCGGCACCGGGCTGGCGGTAACGGTGCAGTCGTTTTCGTTCAAGCGCGGGGCGCCGCGCGGCCTCGACATGGTGTTTGACGTGCGCTTCCTGCGCAACCCCCACTGGGACCCGGCCCTGCGCCCGCTGACCGGACTGGCGCCCGCCGTCGCCGCCCATATCGAGGCCGATCCGATGCTGGCGACCTTCTGGACGCATCTGCTCGCCATGATGCAGGACCTGCTGCCGGCCTTCGAAAAGGAAGGCAAATCGCACCTCTCGGTCGGCATCGGCTGCACCGGCGGCCAGCACCGCAGTGTTTTCGTGGCGGAAAAACTGGGCAAGGCCCTTGCGGAGCAGGGCTGGCAGGTGTCAACTAGGCACCGGGAACTCTCGCGGCGCGCCGGATCCGGGGCGGGCCACAGCAATCGGGACTGAAGCGCGTGATTGGCATCGTCATCGTCGCCCATGGGGGGCTGGCCAACGAATACCTGCTGGCGGTGGAGCATGTGGTGGGCAAGCAGCACGGTATCCGGGCGATTGCCATTGCCGCCGATTGCGACCGCGCCGCCAAGCGCGCCGAGATCGCCGCCGCGGCCAATGACGTGGACCAGGGCGACGGGGTGGTGGTGGTCACCGACATGTTCGGCGGCAGCCCGTCCAACCTCTCCCTGCCCGCCTGCTGCAAGCAGAACCGCCGGATTCTCTACGGCGCGAACCTGCCGATGCTGGTCAAGCTGGCAAAATCGCGCCACAAGAGCGTGGATGCCGCGACCCGCGCGGCGATGGATGCCGGGCGCAAATACATCAATTGCATCGAAGGATGCCAGGAGAGCGGGAATTGAGCGAGAATCTGGTAAAAGCCATTGAAATCATTAACGAAAAGGGCCTGCACGCTCGTGCCTCGGCAAAGTTCGTCGAGGTGGTCGAGGCCCATGATGCCGATGCCCTGGTGCGCAAGGACGGGCTCGAGGCGGATGGCGACAGCATCATGGCCCTGCTGATGCTGGCCGCCTCCAGGGGCACCACGATCGAGGTCGAGACAAGCGGCCCCGAGGCCGCTAAACTGATGGCGGCGCTGGAACATCTGGTCGCCGACAGGTTCGGAGAAGAGGCATAGGCAGTCGGGTGGAAAACGATCGGACAACCGGGGCGACACCATATCCCGGCCGTCAGGAACCGCCCGCTGACGAAGGCGGCGGCGGGCGCTATGACCGCCGTTCGCTGACCTATGCCAGCTCCTTCGACAACCCGTTTCAGGCCACCTTCATCCGAGCGGTGGAATGGCTGACCGGCAAGGTCACCCTGCTGCGCATGATTCGCGAATTCGAAAGGCGCCCGGAGCCGCAGGGCTCGGCCTTCTGGGGCGCCTGTCTCGACATCATGGAAATCGACGTGCAAACCCCGCCGGAGCAGGTGGCGCGCATCCCCCGCGAAGGGCCGCTGGTGGTGGTGGCCAATCACCCGCACGGGCTGGTCGATGGCATGGTCATGGCCGAGCTGATCAGCCGCCGGCGCGAGGATTACAAGGTGCTGGTGCGTGCCCTGCTCACCGGGCTCGACGCGGTGGCCTCGCAATACCTGATCCCGGTGCCGTTCCCCCATGACGCGGATGCGCAGAAGAAGCTGGTGCAGATGCGCGCCGAAGCCATGGCCCAGCTCAGGGCCGGGGGCGTGGTGGCGCTGTTTCCCTCTGGGGTGGTGGCCTCTTCGAAGACCATGTTCGGCCCGGTCGAGGAGGCCGAGTGGAATGTCTTCACCGCCCAGCTTATCCGCCGCTCCGGGGCGCGGGTGCTGCCGATCCATTTCCCGGGCGCCAACAGCCGCGCCTACCAGATCGCCAACCGCCTGTCCTCGACCCTGCGCCAGGCGCTGCTGCTGCACGAGATCGTGCGCTCCTGCCACCGCCCGCAAAGTCCGGTCGTGGGCGAAGTGCTGACCGACGCCCAGATGGAGCGCCTGCACAGCGACCCGCGCGGCTTCATGGCCTGGCTGCGCGCGCACACGCTGGCGCTGGGAAATGGCGCATAGGGCGCGGTTTCACCGCGTCGGCACCGGCTCCTCGCCGCGATAATCGTAAAAGCCGCGCCCGGTCTTGCGCCCGAGCCAGCCGGCCTCGACATATTTGGTCAGCAGCGGGCAGGGGCGGTACTTGGTATCGGCGAGCCCGTCATGGAGCACGTTCATGATCGCAAGGCAGGTATCGAGGCCGATGAAATCGGCCAGCTCCAAGGGCCCCATCGGGTGATTGGCGCCCAGTTTCAGCGAGGTGTCGATGGAGCGCACCGAGCCCACCCCCTCATAGAGCGTATAGACCGCCTCGTTGATCATCGGCATGAGAATCCGGTTAACGATGAAGGCCGGAAAATCCTCCGCCGGCGCCGCCTGCTTGCCCAGCCGTTCGACCACGCCGAGGCAGGCCTGATAGGTGGCGTCATCGGTGGCGATGCCGCGGATCAGCTCTACCAGCTTCATCACCGGCACCGGGTTCATGAAGTGAAAGCCCATGAACTTCTCCGGCCGGTCGGTGCGGCTGGCAAGCCGGGTGATCGAGATCGACGAGGTGTTGGAGGTGAGGATCGTATGCGGCTGAAGATGCGGCTGGAGGTCCTCGAAAATCGCGTTTTTCACGGTTTCGCGCTCGGTTGCGGCCTCGATGATCAGGTCCGAAGGCCCCAGATCTGCCAGGCGCAGGGTCGGCGTGATACGCGCCAGCGCCGCGTCGCGCGCCTCGGCGGTGATCTTTTCGCGCGCCACCTGCCGGTCCATGTTGCGCCGGATCGTGGCCATGGCCCGGTCGAGGCTCTCCTGGCTGATGTCGTTCATCAGCACGTCATATCCGGCCTGCGCCAGCACATGGGCGATGCCGTTGCCCATCTGTCCGGCGCCCACGACTCCCACCGTCCTGATATCCATCTGAGTCCCTTTCCGGCCGCTTCCCGGTCCACATTCGCGGTTAACGCAACAAGGAGTATTTTATCTTTAGCGATTTGGAAACATCTCTCTGCGAATCTTTCCCCCGGGTGAAATTTTGGAGTGGGTGGAATGACCTTCGAAAATCTGGGCGCAGGCGCCCTTGACTATTATCCGTGCCGCTACGGCAAGTCGAAGCTGCTGTTTCGCGGTCCCAAGCGCAAGCTCGACCGGCCCTATCTGGCGGTGCTGGGCGGCACCGAGACCTATGGCAGGTTCAACGCAAGCCCCTATCCGGCGCTGCTGGAGGAGCGGCTGGGCTTTCCGGCGGTCAATCTGGGCTGCGTGAATGCCGGGCTCGACGTGTTCTGCGGCGAGCAGACCGTCATCGACATCTGCACCGAGGCGCATCTGACCGTGGTCGAGATGACCGGGGCGCAGAATCTGTCAAACCGCTTCTACGCCGTGCATCCGCGGCGCAACGACCGCTTCCTGCGCGCCTCGAACCTGCTCAAGACCATCTACCGCGAGGTGGATTTCACCGAGATCAACTTCACCCGCCACCTGCTCAAGGTGCTGTGGGAGGCAAGCGCGGACAAGTTCGCCATGGTCGAGGCCGAGTTGAAGGAGGCCTGGCTGGGGCGGATGAAGCGGATGATCGCCCGCCTCGAAGGCAAGGTGGTGCTGCTGTGGATGGCCGATCACGCGCCGGGCGCGCCCTCGGCCTATGCGCCGCAGGACCCGGACCCGCTGTTCATCGACCGCGAGATGGTCGAGGCGCTGCGTCCCTTCGTGCGCGGCATCGCCGAGGTGGTGGTGGAGCAGGCCGAGATCGTCCAGGGGCGCGCGGGGCTGATCCACAGCGAAGTAGAAGCGCCGGTCGCCGCCGAGATGCTGGGCATCCTGGCCCATGAAAAGGCAGCCGCCGCGCTCGAAGAGGTGATCGCGCCGCTGCTGTAAGACGAAAGGCCCGCCGCGCTGGCGGGCCTTTGTCTTGCATCCTCTGATGCTCAGAGCTTTTCGGTCAGTTCCGGCACCGCCTCGAACAGGTCGGCGACCAGCCCGAAATCGGCCACCTGGAAGATCGGCGCTTCCTCGTCCTTGTTGATGGCGACGATGATCTTGCTGTCCTTCATCCCCGCAAGGTGCTGGATCGCGCCGGAGATGCCGACCGCGACGTAAAGCTCGGGGGCGACGACCTTGCCGGTCTGGCCCACCTGCCAGTCATTGGGGGCAAAGCCGCTGTCCACGGCGGCGCGCGAGGCGCCCACGGCAGCGCCGAGCTTGTCGGCCAGCGCCTCGATCAGGGCGAAGTTCTCCTCCGAGCCCACGCCGCGCCCGCCGGAGACCACGGCCTTGGCCGAAGTCAGTTCCGGCCGGTCGCTCTCGGCCACCTTGTCCTCGACCCATTCGGAAAGGCCGGGGTTTTCGGCAGCGGCGATGGTCTCGACCGGGGCCGGATCCTGCGTGCCGGCGGCATCGAAGGTCGAGGTGCGCACGGTGATGACCTTGATCGGATCGTGGCTTTTCACCGTCTGCACCGCATTGCCCGCATAAATCGGCCGCTCGAAGGTGTCGGCATCGACCACGCCGGAAATGTCGGAGATAATCATCACGTCCAGAAGCGCGGCGACGCGCGGCAGGATGTTTTTCGCATCGGTCGTGGCCGGGGCGACGATATGCGTGTAATCGCCGGCGAGCGAGACGATCAGCGCCGCGATGGGCTCGGCCAGGCGGTGGCCCAGCGAGGCATCCTCGGCGACCAGCACTTTCGACACCCCGTCGATCCTGGCCGCCGCTTCACCGGCAGCGGCGGCCCTGGCGCCGGCGGCGAGCACCGTCACCTCGCCCAGCGCGCGCGCGGCGGTTACGGCCTTGGCGGTGGCGTCCAGCGCCAGTTCGCCCTCGTTGATTTCGGCAAGGAGAAGAACAGCCATCACACAACCCCCGCTTCCTTGAGTTTCTCCACCAGCTCATCTACCGAGCTTACGATGATGCCCGCCTTGCGCCCTTCGGGCTCGGCGGTCTTCAGCACTTCGAGCCGCGGGGTCACGTCCACGCCGTAATCGGCCGCGGTCTTTTCCTCGAGCGGCTTCTTCTTGGCCTTCATGATATTGGGCAGGCTCGCATAGCGCGGCTCGTTCAGGCGCAGGTCGGCGGTGACGATAGCGGGCAGCCTGACCCTGATCGTCTGCAGGCCGCCATCCACCTCGCGGGTGACCAGCGCGCTGTCGCCTTCGACTTCGAGCGCGGAAGCGAAGGTGGCCTGCGGCCAGCCCAGCAGGGCGGCGAGCATCTGGCCGGTTGCGTTCATGTCGTTGTCGATCGCCTGCTTGCCGGCGATGATCAGGCCCGGCGCTTCCTCCTCGGCCACCTTGGCGAGGATCTTGGCCACGGCCAGCGGCTCGATGTCCTCGTGCACGTCCTCGGCCGCGACCACCAGAATGGCCCGGTCCGCGCCCATGGCCAGCGCGTTGCGCAGGGTCTCCTGCGCCTGCCTGACGCCGATCGACACCACCACGATCTCGTCGGCCTTGCCCGCTTCGCGCAGGCGGATCGCCTCTTCCACCGCGATTTCGTCGAACGGGTTCATCGACATTTTCACATTGGCCAGATCGACCCCGCTTCCGTCCGCCTTGACGCGGACTTTCACGTTGTAGTCGATCACGCGCTTCACGGGCACCAGCACCTTCATGGGCGTTCACTCCTGATCAGGTTCCTCTTGGCCCCCATGTAGCGATTCTGCGCCTGCGAAAACAGGGGGAATCCGACATTTCGCGGCAGGTGACGCCGCGTTTCGGGGCGGGCGGGGCTAGCGATTGGCTCCGGGCACCCAGAGCACATCGTCGCGCCCGCCATCATTGGCCACGCGCGCGGCGACGAAGCACCAGTCCGAAAGGCGGTTGAGGTAGCGGATCGCGGCCGGGTTGACCGGCTCCTGCGCGGCGAGCTCCACCGCGAGGCGCTCGGCGCGGCGCGTCACGGTGCGGGTGAGGTGCAGATGGGCGGCAAGCGCAGAGCCGCCGGGCAGCACGAAGCTTTTCAGCACCGGCAGGTCGGCATTCATGTCGTCGATCTCGGCTTCGAGCCGCTCCACCTGGCGCTGGGCGATGCGCAGGGGCGGGGTCTCGGCGCTGGCATCCTCCGGGCTCTCCGGGCGGCACAGATCGGCGCCCAGATCGAAGAGGTCGTTCTGGATCAGCGCCAGGTGCAGGTCCATCGCCGGGCTGGCGTGGAGCCGGGCAAGGCCAAGCGTGGCGTTGGCTTCATCGACCGTGCCATAGGCGGCAACGCGCAGGTCGTGCTTGGGCCGGCGCTCGCCATTGCCCAGCGCGGTTTCGCCGCCATCGCCGGTGCGGGTGTAGATTTTCGAAAGCGTGACCATGACCCTTCCCCTCAGCCGCCGCGCCGGACCCAGACGAACAGCAGGATCAGCACGATCGCCACCGCCTGCGCGGCGAGGCGGTAGCGCATGATGCGGTTGGAATGCTTGCGGTTGAAATCGCCGCCGAGGCCGAAGCCGATCACCCCGACCATCAGGATCACGAAGACCAGCGCGACCGCGAGTGCGACGGCGATGAAATAAGGGTCGTGCAGCATGGGCGCTCCTTTCCGTTCGGCCCCGAGATAGGCGCTGGCGGGCGCCGGCGCAATGCGGCGCTATGACTTCCTGGGGCGTAGACCCACAAACCACGCGCCGCCAGTTTGGCAGATTTTCGTTCTGACCAGGCGCAAGGGCGCCGGAATAGTGGTGCTATTTCAAGCCCTTGCAACGCAGTCAGGGCGAAAATCCGCCAAACCCGAAGGGCGCGATCCTCGCTTCATCTCAATGGCTCGGGTCGCTTGCAAAGGGCACCACCCTGTGCGGCGCGCCCCAACCCATTGATATTTCGCGAGGATCGCGCTGGCGACGCGTGGTTTGTGGGCCTACGCCCCAAGAATCCGGTCCTGCATCCGGGTCGAGAGCAGGCGGCGGGCGATGCCGGCGATGTAAGTGGGGGTGGTGACGTAGTAGCGCGGGCGCGGGCGGCGTGCCTCGAGCGCGCGGATCAGCTTTTTGGTCACCGCCGAGGGGGGGCGCTCGAAGGCATCGCGTGGCGGGTTTTCGGCGTAAAGGCGCTTGAGCAGCGAGGCTTCGTAGCGGGCGCGGTGGGGCGAGGCGCGCCAGTCCACCCAGCGCTCGAAATGGGGGATGGATTTGATGCGAATATCGGTGGTGATCGGGCCGGGCTCGATCAGCACCACCTGGATATTGGCATCCGCAAGCTCGAGGCGCAGGGTATCGCTGTAGCCCTCGAGCGCGAACTTGCAGGCCACATAGGCCGCGCGCCAGCGCATGGTCACCAGCCCCAGCACCGAGGAATTCTGCACGATCCGCCCATGCCCCTGCGCGCGCATGACCGGGATCACGGCGCGGGTCAGTTCGTGCCAGCCGAAGAAGTTGGTCTCGAAGATTTCGCGCAGCGCGTCGGTGGGCAGGTCTTCGGCGGCGCCGGGCAGGCCGAAGGCGCCGTTGTTGAACAGCGCGTCAAGCCTGCCGCCGGAGGCCTCCAGCGCGCGCGCGAGCGCGGCCTGGATCGAAGCCGGGTCGGTGAGATCGAGGCGAAAGCTCGTGAGCCCCTCGGCGGCGAGGCGCGCGCAATCCTCCTCCTTGCGGCAGGTGGCAAAGACCTGCCAGCCGCGCCGGTGCAGGGTATGGGCGGCGTCATGGCCGATGCCGGAGGAACAGCCGGTGATCAGGATCGAGCGCGCGTTCATGCCTCTTGATAGGGCGGGGCCGCGCGGGGCGCAAGGCCGCTCAGGGGCGGTCGGGCGACAGGAATTGCGAGGCCATGAAGCCGCGCGCCCCGGTCTCGACCACGCGGATCTCGGTCCAGCCATCCACCGGCGCGCCGAGATACTCGACCTCGGTGCCGCGGGGAAGCTTGGCAAGGATCGCCTCGCGCGTCGAGGTGCCCGCGCGCATGTTGACCCGCGAGCCGGTGACGTAGAGG
>JALWTH010000395.1 GCA_027082975.1 Paracoccaceae bacterium
AGATAGGCCCAAAAGCCCGGCCGCCGCGCCCGGGCTTTTGGGCCTATCTCGGCGAGGGCGTGGCGGTGTTTCGCACCGATGCGCGCTTTCGCGCCTTCGTGCTCGCCCAATGGTGCGGCGGCGCGGTGCTGATGGCCGCGCCCTTTTATGTGGTGGCGGTGGCGCGCGCGGGGGTGAGCCTTGAAAACATCGCCCTGCTCATGGGCGCGCAGACGGCGGGCGCGCTGCTGTCAAACCCGCTCTGGGGCTGGTGGGGCGACCGGCTGGGCAAGGCAAGCCTGCTCAGGGCCATCGCCGCGCTGCGCGTGCTGCCCCCGCTCGCGGTGCTCGGCGTGCTCGCCTTTGCCACCGGCGCGCCGCTCGCGCTGTTCGTGGCGCTGTTCTTCCTGCTCGGGGCGTTGGCCAACGGGCTGACCATCGCCGTGATCGGCTTTCTGATGGAAATCTCGCCCGCCGATGACCGTCCGGCCTGGTCGGGCTATTTCAACGCCCTCACCGCGCCCGCCTTCCTGCTGCCGCTCGCCGCCGGCCTGATCGCCGCCCTCGGCGGGCTGTGGGCGGTCTTTGCTCTCTCGGCGCTGGCGGCGCTGGGCCAGAGCCTGGCGCTGAGCCGCATTCGCACGAATGGCGGTTGACTCGCGCCGCGATGGGCTTAAAAGGCGGGGTTCAAGGATTCACCCGGGCCGAGGCGCGCCCGACGAGGAGCTAGTGACATGGCCAAACCGACGACCATCAAGATCCGCCTGAACTCCACCGCGGGCACCGGGCATTTCTACGTGACCAAGAAAAACGCCCGCACCATGACCGAGAAGATGGTGGTGCGCAAATACGACCCCGTGGCGCGCAAGCATGTGGAATACAAGGAAGGCAAGATCAAGTAAGTTCTGCCATTCCGGCATTTGCGGGGCCGTCCTTCGGGGCGGCCTTTTCGCGTGCGGGCGCGGGGCGCGCGGGGGCTGGCGACCTCAGCGACGCACCATGCGCCCGCGCGCGCCGGTCTCGGTATCGGTCAGCCGCAGGGTGCCGCCCGAGCAGCTGTAGCGATAGACGCGATTGGGCAGCCAGGTCGCATCGCGGCGGAAGGTTTGCGGCGTGGTCCGGGAGCGGCCGCCGGCGCGGATCGTGGTCTGCATCTCGACCCCCTGGGCGCAGATGATCAGCCGCCCGCCGCTGGTGCCCCAGCGCGCGGTGCCCTGGGCGTGCAGCTCGGCGCTGGCGGGCATGCCGCCCAGATCCATCGCGCCGCGCATGCGCATGTCCACGGTGGAGACATTGCTGTCAGGGAAGAAGCTGATCACCAGGTTGTCGATCTCCAGTTCAGCGCCGCGCGCCCGGGCCTGGGGGATCAGCGCCTGCATCCGCTGGCGCAGGTCCGGCACGATCACCGGGTCCACCTCTTCCCACAGTCCGTAGAGACAGGAATCGCGCGTGGTCGGGACATTGTCGCAGGTGAGCTGGCAGGGATCGCCGGTCTTGCGGGCATCAAGCTCGAAGCGCGGCGAGCCCTCGGCGCTGCCGAAACCGGCCAGCACGAATTCCCGCTCCTCGCCACAGGGCACGGAGATGCTGGCGACTTCGCCCCCGGCATCGAGGCCGGAGATTTTCTGCCAGGCATCCGGCGCCGGGTCGCTGCCGAAGGGTGCCGGGGCGAGATACATGGCGCCGGAGGAAACGGTGCTGAGTTCCCACTCGCCCGGCCCGAGGCTGAGCCGGTAGCGCTCCAGCGCGCCGGTGCGGCGGGCGAAGCGGTAGGTTTCGCTCTCGCCGACCCGGTCGCTGGCGATATAGGTCTCGCGCAGGCGCGCGCGCGGGCGCGGGTCCACCGGCACCCGGGGTGAGACCCTGATGTTGTAAGAGGCGTAATCGCGCGCGAAGGCCCCCCATTCCTCGGGCGTGAGCAGCCCGGCCACCTGCGAATCGGTCACCGCATTGCCGGGCAGGTCGTGGAGGAAGTCCATCACCGCGCGGGCATTGCCCCCTTCCTGCGCCAGCCAGGCAAAGAACGGCCAGGCGGAATAGTCGAAATGGCGCATGGTCTTCAGCGGTGTTTCGGCCTCGAACCTGTTTGCCGACCTGTGCGCCGGTTCGACAACAACACTGGGCTGGGCCATATGGGCGAACCAGTGGGCGGAGCTTTCCACCCACCAGTCGTCATCGTGGCCATCGGTGGAGGTCAGGTAGCCGGGGATGGAATAGGCCTGAACGCAGTGAAACAGCTCGTGCGACATGATGAAGCCGAATGCCCCGGGGCGCGCCATCAGCGGGCGCGAAAACGGGGTGATGATCATGTAGCAATCGCCATCGACGGCATCGACATAGGCGGCAACCTTCTTGCCGCCAATCCTGCGCAGGCGGCTGGCCAGAATGATGAAGATCTTGTTCTGCCGCGCGCTGGGGCCACGTTGCACCACGTTGGCGTCGGGGCCGAGCTTGACCAGCGCCTGATCGGCTATTTCGAGCCCCGCGCGTACCTCGTCGAGCCATTGCCGGGTGAGCTCGGGGCCAGGGTCGTCGTCAAGCGCGGTTTCGGCGAGGATCTCGTAGGGCACGCCGGCCCGGGGCAAGATGCCTTGCTCCTGGAGCCAGCATTCGCGTCCGGCCAGGGCTTCGAAATGATCGGAGGGATCGAGGACATAGCGCGCTTCGTAGCGTTCGGCGCAGAGCTGCGGGGCCGGCTGGGCACGGGCAGGGGCGGGCAGCGCCAGGGCAAAGGCGAGGGCGAGGGCAAACAGGCACAAAAGGGCGGAAGTGAGCAGAGCGCGCCGGGGCATGGCAATCCTCCCGATGATACAGCGAAACCACGCCCCGAAGCCTATTTTGCCGCCGATCAGCGGTCAATGCCGGGGGATTTCGGGGCGAATTTCGGCGACAGGTCGCGCGCCGGGGCGTGGAGCGGGGCTGGCGGCTCAGGAAGCCGGGGATGCCGCCGGGGATGTCGCCTCCCCACGGATATAGGGCGCCAGCATATCGGCCCAGAGGCGGTAGGCTTCGGGGGCGGCGTGAAAGCCGTCCGAGGCCATCAACTCGCGCCGGTAGGGGATGGTAAAGGGCACATACTCCACCCCCAATTCGCGCGCCTGTGCCGCAAGCGCGCCGTCATAGCGCTCGGTCTGGCGCCCCAGGGTCCAGCGCAGCGGCTGGGGCAGGACCGGGAAATTGCCCACCGGCGGCAGGCCCGAGGCGATGATGCGCCGGGCGCGAAAGCGTGTGCGCAGCAGGTCATAGAGCCGGGCGCGGCGCCTGAGCAGGCGACTGAGGCTGAGCCCGCGGGTGATGTCATTGACCCCGAGCGCCACCACCACCACGTCAAAGCGCTCGGGGGCGGCGCGCTCGAGGCGGGCGAGCGTGCTCGCCGTGGTGGCGCCGCTTTTGGCCTCTACCCGCCAGCGCAGGCGAAACGCGCCCCCGAGCGCGCGGATCAGCTGGCCCATCAGCGCCTCGTCCTGGTGGGACGCGCCGACCCCGGCAGCGGAGCTGTCGCCCACCAGCAGCAGCGAAAGCCCCTTTCCGCCGGCGCTGCCGCTCACCCCGTTGCGCGGCCCCGGCGGCTCGGGCAACTCGCCCGCGCGCCAGCGCGCCCAGGCGCCCTCGGCCACGAGGAAGGGGAACAGCCCGGCCTTGACCAGCGCATCTATCGGGATCGGACGCATTTCCATGGCAGCACCTGTTCGGCTCGCTTGCGGTACGGATATGGAGGCCCATCATGGCCGATCAAGGTTAAGATAACGCGAAAGTGTCGCCCCGCGAGGTCTCGCGGCAAAAGGGCCGGTCGCGCGACCGGCCCTCGTCTCGTCGCTCGTCCCTGCCCGCCTCAGTCGCGATTGCCGAACAGTTGCAGCAGGAAGATGAACAGGTTGATGAAGTCGAGATAGAGGTTCAGCGCGCCGATGATCGCCGACTTGCCGAGCCACTCGCCATCCATCGCCTGGGCATGGGCGATATACTCCACCTTGATCTTCTGCGTGTCATAGGCGGTGAGCCCGGCAAAGAGCAGCACGCCGATGGCCGAGATCGCGAACATGATCGCCGGCGATTGCAGGAACAGGTTGACGATGGACGCCACGATCAGGCCGATCACCCCCATGATCAGGAACGAACCCCAGCCGGAAATGTCCTTTTTCGTGGTGTAGCCGTAGAGGCTGAGCCCGGCAAAGGCGATCGAGGTGATCAGGAAGGTCTGGGCGATGGAAAAGCCGGTATAGACCAGAAAGATCGAGCTCAGCGAAAGCCCCATCAGCGCCGCATAGACGTAGAAGTAAAGCTGCAGGCCGGCGGCAGACATCTTGTTCGCGGCGACACCGAAGCCGAAGACCAGCGCCAGCGGGGCAAAGATCACCAGCCAGCGCAGGGGCGAAAGGTAGATCGCCTGACCGAAGCTGTTGAGCAGGGCGCCGTTGGGCAGCTGGACCACCGCCTGCGACGGGTCGGTGGTGACGGTCAGCCCGGCAATGGCCCATGCCATGAGGGCGGTGACCGCGAGGCCCACGGACATGGTGCCGTAGACCTTGTTCATATGGGCGCGCAGGCCCGCGTCGATTTCCGCCCGAACGCCCGTGGTGGTGCGTACAGATTGATATTGAGCCATGTGAGTCTCCTGAACCTCCTTGCCAGCCGGACGGGGGCCGTTCCGGCACATTTTTCCTGTGGGCGCGCCCCGGATGGACACGCACTCACGGCCAATATTGGGACGCGGGCCGGGCATTTCAAGGGTGCGCGGGATTTGGGCGCGCGGGATTTTGCGCCTGGGAGGTGCCGGCGGCCGGTCGGCGGGTCAGGATCGCCGGCGCCAGTGCTCGGGCGCATCCCAGAACGGGCGCGCGGCCTCGCGGCGGGCCTGTTCGGGGTCGAGCCCGATGTCGCGGAGGCGATGCGGCTCCATCTCGGCAAGGGCGCGGCGCTGGCGGGCCAGTTCGCCAAGGCGCCGCATCGCCCGCCAGAGGCCGCGGCGCGGTCTGGCGGTGGCACTGGCGGGGGCGCTGGCGGGGGCGGTACCGGCGCTGGCCGGCTTCCCGGGCGGGCAACAGGTCGTGGACATGGCGGCTCCTTTCGTATTCCTGATGATTCCGCGAGGAAATATCATTCATGTTGATATCTAGGTGCAGACGGTGTATAAGTGAAACGAATGTTTGTTTGGTGAAACATAAGGAGGCGTGATATGCCGCGAAATCTCGACCTCACCGCCCTGCGCAGCTTCGTCACCGTCGCCGATACCGGCGGCGTGACCCGGGCGGCGGGGCTCCTGAACCTCACCCAGTCGGCGGTGTCGATGCAGCTCAAGCGGCTCGAGGAAAGCCTGGGCCGCACCCTGCTCGACCGCTCCGGGCGCGGCATCTCGCTCACCGCCGACGGCGAACAGCTGGTCAGCCAGGCGCGCCAGCTGCTGGAGCTGAACGACAGGATCGTCGAGCGCATGACCGGGCAGAAATACGAGGGCGAAATCATCCTCGGCGTGCCCCACGACATCGTCTATCCGGCGATACCCAAGGTGCTGCGCCACATCCACCGCAAATATCCGCGCATCAAGGTGACGCTGATCTCTTCCATGACCCGGCTGCTGCGCGACCAGTTCGCCCGCGGCGAATGCGACGTGATCCTGACCACCGAACAGGGCCTGATGCCCGGCGGCGAGACCCTGACCGTGCAGCCGCTGGTCTGGGTCGGCGCCCCCGGCGGCACCGCCTGGAAGGAGCGCCCCCTGCGCCTCGCCTATGAGCGCAGCTGCATGTTTCGCCGCGGCGTGCAGGAGGCGCTGGACCGGGCCGGGATCGGCTGGGAAATGGCGGTGGAGAGCGATTCGGCGCGCTCGATCGACGCTTCGGTGGGGGCGGATCTCGCGGTGCAGGCGGTGATCGAGGGCACCGAGCCGCCCGGGGTCGAGCGCATCGCCCATGGCGGCGCCCTGCCGGAACTGGGCGAGGTGAATATCAACCTCTACCGCGCCGAGACCTGCACCGGCCCGGTGGCCGACACGCTGCTGGCGCTGCTGCGGCAGAATTACGGGGCGCTTCAGGCCTCTGCTCCGGCCTCAGCCGCCGGTCGGCGTCACGACGACCTTGCCGGTGGACTTTCGCTGGCGCAATAGATCATAGGCCTCCCCGGCCCGCTCCAGCGGCAGGATGTGGCTCACATGCGGGCGGAGCCGGCCGGCCTCGTACCAGCCGAGCAGTTCGCGCAGCGAGCCGCGCAGCGCCTCGGGGCGAAAGGCGAGATAGCCGCCCCAGTAATAGCCCAGCACCGAGATGTTCTTGACCAGCAGGATATTGGCCGGGACCGGGGGCACCTCGCCGCTGGCAAATCCCACGACCAGCACCCGCGCCTCGGGGCGACAGGCGCGAAGCGCGGCGGCGAATTGCGCGCCCCCCACCGGGTCGAAGACCACATCCGCGCCCCCCAGCGCCCTGACCTCGGCGACAAGATCGCCCGCTTCGCTGTCGATCAGGTGATCGGCGCCGGCGGCTTCGCAGACCGCGAGCTTGTCCGCGCCCCGGGCGCTGGCGATGACCCGCGCGCCCATGAGCTTGCCGATCGCGACCGCGCTCAGCCCCACGCCACCGGCGGCCCCCAGCACCAGCAGGGTCTCTCCGGCGGCGAGCCCGGCCCGGTGGCCCAGCGCCAGATGGGCGGTGCCATAGGCCACCTGAAACGCCGCCGCGTCGCTGAAGGGCATCGCCTCGGGGATCGGGGTGCAGGCGCTCTCCGGCACCACCGCACGTTCGGCCAGCCCGCCATGGGGGGCAAAGGCCATCACCCGCGCGCCCACCGCCAGATCCACCCCCGCGCCGGTCGCCAGCACCTCGCCCGCCGGCTCCATGCCCAGCGTAAAGGGCAGGGCCGGGCGCTCCTGATACTGCCCCTTCGCCAGCAGCAGATCGGCGAAATTCAGCCCGCAGGCACGCACCCCGATCAGCACTTCGCCCGGCCCGGGCGCGGGCTCGGGGATCTCGCGCAGGCGCGGCGGACGCTCGTGATCCTCTGTCTGATAGGCGCGCATGACCTCTCCTCTGCCCCTTTTGCTCTGCGCGCCCATGCTTGCCGAGCCGACACCGATACGCAAGGGCGAATAGCTCCGGCCACCCGCGCCCCGTGCCGGGCGCAGGCCCTGCCCGCAAGCGCAATGGCGGTGCCGTCCGGCAGGGATTCGCATTTTGCAAATCATGCCGCAAAACACGCATAGAGCGAACCGGGCTTTTGACCATTCAGACGGAAATTTGTCATTGGAACGGGGAAAATTCCCATAACAAACTGCAAACAATGGATTTATCGCCTCAGGAATGCCATGCCCAAAAAGACAGGTTGAGGTTGTGCCGCCGAATGTGCTTTTTGACCATATGTAAAGTGAAAGAGGTATCTCCATGAAGCACCCGGTAGATGTCCATGTCGGCAAGCGCATTCGTCACCGCCGCTGGATGGTCGGCATGACGCAGCAGCAACTGGCCGAGCGGGTGGGGATCAAATTCCAGCAGATTCAGAAATACGAGACCGGGATGAACCGGGTTTCGGCTTCCCGCCTCTGGGATATCGCCGATGCCCTGAGCGTGCCGGTGAGCTTCTTTTTCGAAGGGCTTCGGGACGGAGCGGCGCCCGGCGATACCACGCTCCCGGGAGACATCCTCGCCGACCGCGAGGCGCTGGAGCTTGTGCGCTCCTACTACGCCATCCCGGAAAACCAGCGCCGGCAGCTTTTCGAACTGGCGCGCGTGCTAAGCGACGCCGCCTGAGCCTTGACCCCCGCCGGCCCGTGGCGTAGCGCTGGGCCGGTGGAGGGGGCATGGACGACAGCACCGACAAAACGGTCGAACTGATCCGGCTGGCTGGCGCGCTGGCCGACGAAGCGCGGCGGGTGATCCTGCCGCATTTTCGCGCGCCCGGGCTGGTCGCCGAGAACAAGCGGCGCGCGGGCTATGATCCGGTGACCGTCGCCGACCGCGCCGCCGAAGAGGCGATGCGCGCGATCCTTGCGCGCGAGCGCCCGCAGGATGCGATCCTGGGCGAGGAGATGGGCGCACGGGCGGGCAGTTCGGGCCTTACCTGGGTGCTGGACCCGATCGACGGCACCCGCGGTTTCGTCACCGGCACGCCCACCTGGGGGGTGCTGATCGCACTCAGCGACGCGGACGGCCCGCGTCTCGGCCTGATCGACCAGCCCCATATCGGCGAGCGGTTTCTGGGCGGCTTTGGCGAGGCCTGGTACGAGGGGCCGCTTGGGCGCCGGGCACTGGCGACGAGCCGGGTCGCGGAGCTCTCGGAGGCGAGCCTGTTTTCGACCTTCCCGGAGGTCGGCAGCAGCGCCGAACGCGCCGCCTTCGAAGCGCTCTCGGCGCGGGTGCGGCTCACCCGCTTCGGCATGGATTGCTACGCCTATGCGCTCTTGGCGGCGGGGCATGTGGATCTGGTGGTCGAGGCCGGGCTCAAGGCCCATGACATTCAGGCCCCCATCGCCCTGATCGAGGCGGCGGGCGGTGTGGTCACCGACTGGCAGGGCGGTCCGGCCCATGGGGGCGGACGAGCGCTGGCCGCGGCCAATCCGGCGCTGCACGCCCAGGCGCTGGAGATTCTCGCGCAAGCCCCTTGATCCGCGGATGCTGCGCAGCAATAGTGGGGCTGCGCGGCGGTTCTTTGCCCCTTTTCCGCCGCCGCGCAGCATGTCCTGAGAGGGGTGGAGACGGGACATGCGGGAAATCCTCATTCGCAATGCCGATCTGATCCTGACCATGGACGATCAGGGCGGCAAATTCGGCCGCGAACTCACCGGCGCCGACATTTTGCTGCGCCGCGGCGTGATCGCCGGGATCGGCCCGGGGCTCAAGAGCGACGGGGAGATCATCGACGCGACCGGCTGCCTCGTCACCCCCGGCCTGGTCAACACCCACCACCACCTTTACCAGAGCCTGACCCGGGCCGTGCCCGGCGCGCAGGATGCGCTGCTGTTCGGCTGGCTTCAGGCGCTCTACCCGATCTGGGCGCGTTTCGGCCCCGAGGAGATGCGCGTATCGGCGCAGGTCGGCCTGGCCGAGCTTGCCCTGTCCGGTTGCACGCTAAGCAGCGATCATCTCTACCTTTTTCCCAATGGCGCGCGGCTCGATGACACCATCGAAGCGGCGCGCGAAGTGGGCCTGCGCTTTCACCCGACGCGCGGGGCGATGTCGATCGGCGAGAGCGATGGCGGCCTGCCGCCCGATGCGCTGGTGGAGGAGGAAGCTGCCATTCTGGAGGATTGCATCCGCGTCGTGGACCGCTTTCACGATGCGTCCGAAGGCTCCATGCTGCGCGTCGGCATCGCCCCCTGTTCGCCCTTTTCGGTGAGCCGCGAGCTGATGCGCGACGCGGCGCTGCTGGCCCGCGACAAGGGGGTGATGCTGCACACGCATCTGGCGGAAAACGACGAGGATATTGCCTACAGCCTCGAGAAATTCGGGGTCCGTCCCGGGCAGTATGCCGAAGAGCTTGGCTGGACCGGCGCCGATGTCTGGCACGCCCATTGCGTGAAGCTCGATGCGGGCGAGATCGGCCTGTTTGCCCGCACCCGCACCGGGGTGGCCCATTGCCCCTGCTCCAATTGCCGGCTCGGCTCGGGCATCGCCCCGCTGCGCGCGATGCGCGATGCGGGCGTGCCGGTGGGGCTCGGCGTGGACGGCTCGGCCAGCAATGACGGCGCCAGCCTGATCGAGGAGGCGCGCCAGGCGATGCTTCTGCAGCGGGTGGCGCTGGGCGCCGACCGAATGAGCGCGCGCGAGGCGCTCTTCATCGCCACGCGCGGCGGGGCCGAGGTGCTGGGGCGCACCGATACGGGCCTGCTAAGTGGCGGAAAACGCGCGGATATTGCGATCTGGGACATGTCGGGCGTGGAGGCCGCCGGCAGCTGGGACAAGGCCGCCCTGCTGCTCGCCGGCCCGCACAAGGTGCGCGATCTGTTCGTGGAGGGGCGGCAGGTGGTGCGCGATTATCACCTCACCACGCTGGACCTGCCGCGCCTGCTCGAGCGGCAGAACGCCCTTGCCCGCGCGTTAATGGCCTGACATTGCCGGGACGGTCGGCTTGCCGCCGACCCAGACCGCCCGCACCGCCCGGTCGTCGCCCATCATGATGGTGGGAAACAGCGCTTCCCAGAAATCTTCGGCCCGCGCCGCGCGCTGGGCGATCTGGGGGGTGGAGGCGAGGTCGATCACCACCAGGTCGGCTTCCATGCCGGGGGCGAGATTGCCGATCTTGTCGTCCAGGTGCAGGGCACGGGCGGCGCCGGCGGTAGCCAGGTACCACAGCGCCGCCGGGTGCAGGGCGTGGCCGGCAAGCTGCGCCACCTCGTATGCCGCGCCCATGCTGCGCAGCATCGAGAAGTTCGACCCCCCGCCCACATCCGTTGCCAGCCCCACCCGCAACCCGGCGCCGGCGAGCCCCTGGATCGCGGCTTCGGCCGCGCCGCCCACCTGCTGGCGCCAGCCGCCTATTTCCGGGTCATGAAACGCCATGACCTGCTGCGCCTGCTGCCGACCCGGCCCCAGCCCGCAGCGGCGCGGTCGCTCGAGGATCTGCTCACCGAGGCGCGCGTCATC
>JALWTH010000396.1 GCA_027082975.1 Paracoccaceae bacterium
GGCGGGGCTGATGCGCGGCTTTGTCACCGTGGGCGGCTGGACGCTGGCGAGCCGGGTGCTGGGATTCGTGCGCGATGTGATGATCGCCGCGGCGCTGGGCGCGGGGCCGGTGGCCGAGGCCTTTCTGATCGCCTTTTCGCTGCCGAACATGTTTCGCCGCTTCTTTGCCGAGGGCACGCTGAACCCGGCCTTCGTGCCGATGTTTTCGAAGAAGCTGGAGCGGGGCGAGGGGGCGCTGGAATTTGCCCGCGATGCCTTTTCCGGGCTGGGCTTCTTTCTGATCCTGTTCACGCTCGCGGCCCAGCTTGCCATGCCGCTTCTGGTGCTGGCGATGGCGTCGGGATTCGTGGAGGACGAGCGCTTCGCGCTCACGGTGCTGTTCGGGCGGATCGCCTTTCCCTATATCCTGTTCATTGCGCTCGCGGCGCTGCTGTCGGGGGTGCTCAACGCCACCGGGCGCTTCATGGCCGCGGCGGCGGCGCCGGTGCTGCTCAACGTGCTGTTCATCGGCGCGATGGCGCTGGCGGTCTGGCTGGGCTGGGATGTGGGGCTGGTGCTGGTCTGGACCGTGCCGATAGCCGGGATCGCGCAGATGGGGCTGGTCTGGCTGGCGGCGGCGCGGGCGGGCTTTCGCCTGGTGCCGCGCCGGCCGCGGATGACGCCGGAGCTCAGGCGGCTTGCGGTGGTGGCGGCGCCGGCGGCGCTTGCGGGTGGCGTGGTGCAGGTGAACCTGCTGATCGGCCGGCAGGTGGCGAGCTTTTTCGACGGGGCGATTGCCTGGCTGAGCTATGCGGACCGGCTCTATCAATTGCCGCTCGGGGTGGTGGGGATCGCCATTGGCGTGGTGCTGCTGCCCGACATCACCCGCCGGCTGGAAGCGGGCGATATGGCGGGCGGGCGCGAGGTGCTGAGCCGCGCGGGCGAGTTGGCGCTGGCGCTGACCATCCCGGCCTCGGTGGCGCTGATCATGGTGCCGATGCCGCTGGTGCAGGTGCTGTTCGAGCGCGGGGCGTTCGGCGCCGATGACAGCGCCCATACGGCGGTGGCGGTGGCGGTTTACGGGCTGGGTCTGCCGGCCTTCGTGCTGCAGAAGGTGTTGCAGCCGGTCTATTTTGCCCGGGGCGATACGCGCACGCCGTTTCGCTTCGCCCTGGTGGCGCTGGGGGTGAACGCGGCTCTGGCGGTGGGGCTCGCGTTTTTCCTCGGCTATGTGGCGGCGGCGATTGCCACTTCGGCGGCGGGCTGGGCGATGACGCTGCTTCTGTGGCGCGGGGCGCGGCGGATGGGGGAGCATACGCGCTTTGACCGCCGCTTCTGGAGCCGGTCGCTGCGGATCGTGATTGCCAGCTGGAGCATGGGCGCGCTGATGCTCGGGGTGCTGATCGTGATCGGGCCGATGTTTGGCGCCGGCGCCCTGCGCTATCTGGCGCTGGCGATTCTGGTGGGGGCCGGGATCGGCAGCTACTTCCTGATCGGGCAGATGATCGGGGCGTTTCGGATTTCGGAATTCAGGGCGGCGATGCGCCGGGGGTAGGGCGCCTCACTGCCGGTTTATCGCTGGCGCATCCTTGCGACCAGCCGTTGCCAGCCGCCGGGGGCGAGCAGGAAGGAGAGCGCAAAGCCGGTGGCAAAGCCCGCGAGGTCGGCGACCCACAGGCCGCTGGAGCCGAAGACCAGCCCCCAGAGCAGCTGCAGCCCCATCAGGAAGCCGATCAGGCGGAAGGCGGAGAGGCGGCTTTCGGCGCGCCCGGCGAGGCTCTTCCACAGCATCCAGGTAAAGGCGCCGATGAAGCCATAGGCGGGCGGAAAGGCGCCGTAGAGCATGATCCGCGTGTCCCAGGCGAGCCCATAGGCGAGCGCGCCCGCGAAAGAGGCGGCGAAGAAGATCACCAGCACGGCGAGCGGCGAAAACACCTCGCCCACCATCTTGCCCAGCGCCAGGATGAAGACGAGGGCAAAGACCATCTGGGTAAAGCTCCCGTGCACGAAGGGATAGGTGAAGAAGCGATAGGCATATTCCCAGCGCAGCACGCGGTTTTGCACCATCCAGTCGAACAGCGGTTCGTAAAAGCCGTAATCCTGCAGCGCCTCGTTGCGCCAGCCGATCGCGCCGGGGCCGCCCGCCAGCCCGGCGGCGCCGGCCTGAAACACGAGCTCCACCGCGAAGATCGCCAGCGAAAGGGCCACGATCACCGGCGGCAGCGGGTTCACGGGCGGGGCGTTGTGGTCGTGTTCCATCTGGCTTTTCGGCTCTTTCTTGACGGCGCGCGCCCCGCATGGTTAAGCGAGCGGGCACAGGAAATCCAGACGGAGAATGGCCATGGCCGCCAAGTTCACCCCGCGCGTCTTTTCCGGGATCCAGCCCTCGGGGGGGCTGACCCTTGGCAATTACCTCGGCGCGATCAAGCGCTGGGTGGCGATGCAGGGGCCGGATTTCGAGACCATCTATTGCGTGGTGGACCTGCATGCGATCACCGTCCGGCAGGACCCGGACAAGCTGCGGCGCTCGACCCATGAGGTCGCCGCGGCGCTGATCGCCTCGGGGATCGACCCGGAGGCCTCGGTGCTGTTCAACCAGAGCCAGGTTAGCGCCCATGCCGAGCTTGGCTGGATCTTCAACTGCATCGCCCGGATCGGCTGGATGAACCGGATGACCCAGTTCAAGGACAAGGCCGGCAAGAATGCCGAGAAGGTGAGCCTCGGCCTCTATGCCTACCCGGCGCTGATGGCGGCCGACATCCTAGCCTATCACGCCACCCATGTGCCGGTGGGCGAGGACCAGAAGCAGCATGTGGAGCTGACCCGCGACATTGCCCAGAAGTTCAACCACGATTACGGGGTGGATTTCTTTCCGATCACCGAGCCGGTGATCGAGGGGCCGGCAACGCGGGTGATGAACCTGCGCGATGGCACCAGGAAGATGTCGAAATCCGGCGAGAGCGACATGGAGCGCATCAACATGCTGGATGATGCCGACACCATCGCCAGGAAGTTCAAGAAGGCGCGCACCGATCCCGACCCGCTGCCGGGCGAGCTCGAGGGGCTGAAGGACCGGCCCGAGGCGCGCAACCTGGTCGATATCTATGCGGGCCTCTCCGACCGGAGCCCGGAGGCGGTCATCGCCGAATATGCCGGCGCCGGCTGGGGGCGCTTCAAGCCGGCGCTCGCTGAGCTTGCGGTGGAAAAGCTGGTGCCGATCTCCGACGAGATGCGCCGGATGATGGCCGAGCCCGATGCGCTGGATGCGCTGCTGGCGCGCGGCGCCGGGAAGGCCGAGGCGATCAGCCGGCCGATCCTCGAGCAGGTCCACGATATCGTCGGCTTCGTGCGCTCGCGCGGCTGAGCGAGCGGGGCGGGCGGCCGGGCGCCGGCGCGCATTCTGCCGCAGGTCAAGACGGTTGATCCAAGGCCCACCCTGGGCCATGCTGGGGGCAACACAGGAGTGACACATGCGCAAATTTCTCGTCGTGCTGGACAATTCCAGAGAATGCCTCAGCGCCATGCGCTTTGCCGCCATGCGCGCGCAGAATACCGGCGGAGGGGTGGAGATCCTCGCGGTGATCCCGCCCGAGGAGTTCAACCACTGGATCGGCGTGGGGGCGATCATGCGCGAAGAGGCGCGCGAGCGGATCGAGGCGCATTTCGAGGTATTCGCCAAGTGGATGCGCGAAAAGCACGGGATCGAACCCGAACTGGTGATCCGCGAGGGCGACCCGGTGGAGCAGATCCTCGCCCAGGTGAAGGACGACCCGGAGGTGCGCATCCTGGTGCTGGGGGCAGGCTCCGACAAGTCCGGGCCCGGACCGATCATCACCCAGCTGATCCGTTCCGCCTCGACCCTGCCGGTGCCGATGGTGATCGTGCCCGGCGAGATGAGCAAGGAACGCATGGCCGAAGTCACCTGACTTTTGCCGGCCGGTGGTCGGATGGGGGAACCGGCATGGAAAGCATTCGGGAACGGCAGTAGCCCGGTACGGTCCTGAAATGCCCTGGTGATTTGCGAGCCGTGTTTGCACTTGACAGGGTTTTCGATCCGGATTCCGGCTTTCACCGGAAAACCGGAAAACCGGAAAACCGGAAAACCGGAAAACCGGAAAACCGGAAAACCGGAAAACCGGAAAACCGGAAAACCGATTTCCTGGCGCCGCGACCCGCTGGGCGGAGGGCGAGGCATCCAAGCCCTGCCAGGATATGCGCTTGCTGAGCGGACTCGGAGCGTTTTCGCCGGCGTTGCGGATTTGCTGCGGGCAATGTGCGGGAAGGGGCGATTCTGCCCAGGCTCAGGACCCATCAATCCCACGTTCACAGTCCGGCAGATTTGCTTCCTGAACAGGCGCAAGACCGCAGGAATAGTGCTCGTTCGCCGGGAAAACCCTCCACTGGAAGGTTTTCTTTTCCGGCTCACTTCAAGCTCTTGCAACGCATTCAGGGAGCAAATCCGCCTGAGCCCTGCGGGCGGTGCAGGCGCTTCATCTCAGGGGGTTTTTGCCCTTGGAAAGGGGACCCACCCTGTCCGGCGGGCAAAACCCCCTGATAGCACGCGCCTCAAGCCGCTGTGAGCGCGGGATTGATGGGTCCTGAGCCTGGTGGGCGCCGATGCCGACAGACGGATCCTGGTCGGGAATCATGTTGCGGCATCAGCAGGTTATGGCTGCTTTCATACCGGTGCTGAGGGGCCGAAGAGGGAGGGGAGCGCCGCATTGCCGCCCCGTGCTGCCGGCCCCGCGCATCTTGGTCGTTCTCTTCCGAGCAGCCGGCCTGGCGCTCCGGCGGGGCCTGTGGCAGATCGGCACCTTTCAAACAGCTTCAAAGAATTGTAATGATTCGCCGTATAAGAATATGCGGATGTTCCGACATTGCGCGTGAGGCGGAGTCGGCGCGTTGCAGCATTCCGGGGAGAGTGCATGTCCGAACATGAGGTTGAAGAAGTCGAAGTGGTCCCGGTGCGGGGCTCGATGTTCGTGGTCATCACCACGGCGCTGATCGTGGTGGTGATGGCGGTCTTCACCTGGGTCATGTACGGCATGGCGCAGAAGGTGTTTCTGCTCACCGACGTGATGGTGGAGATGAACCAGTCGTTCAAGTACATCGTCGCCGACATGGACAGCATGTCCGCCGACATGGCCGAGATGAATGGCGAAATCGCCCGGATGAGCACTGCCGTGGGCGAGATGAATGCCAGCGTCACCGAGATGACCGGCGCGGTGGGCGAGATGAGCGCCAATGTGGCGCAGCTGACCGGCGAGATCGACGGCATCGGCGGCGACCTGGCGGCGATGAGCGAAAACGTGGCCTATCTCACCGGCACGGTCTATTATATCGGCTCCTCGATGAGTCGCATGACCTATGACGTGGGCAAGGCCTCGACCGCCTTTTCCTCGCCGCTTTCCTACATGTTCGGCAACGGATTCCCGTTCTAGGCGCTCGACCGGGCTGGCTTCGCCGTGGCGCCGGACGGGCGAGGCTGGCGGAGAAACCCTTGAAAAACAATGCCATGCTGTCGCCGGGCGGATCCGGTGCGCAATAATGTTGCGCCGGCAGGGGGGGATCGGTGAGAAATCACACAAATTGCATATATTAATCTTGTAATATACAAATACATGCGTTAACCTACCCGCAGACGGAGAATCCCCGGCCCCGGAGAACCGGGGGAGGGGAGGCAGGCGGCCGAGGGAGAGGCGGCCGCGCGGACAGGGGGGAGAAGATGCGCGTGAAACTGGTGATGTCGCTGGTGATGGGCCTGGTCCTGGGGGGGGTATTTGCAGTCCCGGCCGGGGCCGGGGAACAGGGCTACCGGACGGCCCGGGTCGCGGTCATCCGCTCCGGCGGCAGCGCCACGGTGGGCGGCTCGGTCATCCCTTACAAGGAAGTCACCCTTTCGGCGCAGATCCCGGGCGAGATCACCTTTCTGGCCGGTATCGAAGGCCACCGCGCCAGCGAGGGCGAAGTGCTGGTCTCGATCGACGATGCCGCGCTTCAGGCCCAGAAGCAGGCCGCCCTGGCAGCGCTTTACAAGGCGCAGGCGGCGTTCAGAAATTCGCAGATGCAGTATTCGCGCGAGCTGATCAGCCCGCGGATGAATTCCACCTCGGCGCTCCCCGGCATGGGGGTTCCGGGCCTGTTCGACCAATTCTTCACCCGCGGCTTTTCCGACATGCTGGGGCGCTCGGACAGCAGCCTCGAGCGCTATGCGGATCTCTACGCCCAGGGCGCCGGGGTCAACCAGGCCCAGAGCGCGATCCTGCAGGCCCAGGCCAATCTGCGCTCGATCGAGGCCAAGCTGGAGGATGCCCGCCTCAAGGCCCCCTTTGACGGGGTGATCCTGAGCCGCATGGTCGAGGTGGGCGATACGGTCCAGCCCGGCATGCCGCTACTGAAATTCGCCTATGTGGACTATCTGCGGGTACTGGCCGATGTGCCGGTGCGTCTGGCCTCGGGGCTCGAGGAAGGGATGCTGGTGCCCGCGCGCCTCGATGCGGGCGGCGAGGTGATGGTGCGGGTGGCGCAGATCTACCCGGTCGCCGATCCGCTGCGCCACACGGTGACGGTGAAATTCGACCTGCCCAGGGGCACACCGGGCGGGCCGGGCATGTATGTGGAGGTCACCATCCCCGATGCCTCGATCCCCGAGCGCAGCCAGCCGGCGGTGCCCCCCGAAGCGCTGATCTGGCGCGGCTCGCTGCCTTCGGTTTTCGTGCTCGAGGACGGCAAGCCCAGCCTGCGCCTGGTGCGGGTCGGCTACCCGGTCGAGGGCGGGCTGATCTCGGTCATCTCCGGCCTCAGGGGCGGCGAGGAAGTGATCCTCGACCCGCCGGCAAACCTCGTCTCCGGTGCTGGCGAATAGGCGGGGCGCGGGACCATGGCAGAACAGACCCCCCTCCACGACGCCGCCGAGAGCGAAATCCAGCACCCGCTGGGCCTTGCCGGCAAGCTCGCCCAGGGCTTCATCCGCTCGCCGCTCTCGCCGCTGCTGCTGATCACCTGCCTCGCGCTGGGCATTCTCGGCCTGATCGCCACCCCGCGGCAGGAAGATCCGCAGATCTCGGTGCCGATGATCGACATCTTCTTTTCCTATGACGGCGCCTCGGCCGAACAGGTGGCCTCGATCGCCACCGATCCGCTGGAGCGACTGATGAGCGAGATCCAGGGCGTCAAGCACGTCTATTCGCGCTCCGACCGCCATGGCGGCATGGTCACGGTGCAGTTCGAGGTGGGCGAGGAGCTCGGCCCCTCGCTGGTCAAGCTCAACGACAAGATCCAGTCCAACCTCGACAAGATCCCCCCCGGCGTCTCCATGCCGCTGATCCGGCCCAAGGGGATCGACGACGTGCCGGTGGTGACGCTGACGCTGTGGAGCCACGAGCTCGACGAAGCGGCGCTGCGCACCCTGGGGCTCGACCTGATGCAGCGCCTCAAGGAAGTGCCCGACACCGCCCAGAGCTTCATCACCGGCGGGCGCTCCGAGGCGATCAAGGTCGAGGTCTTTCCCGAGCGGCTGGCGGGCTTCGGCATCAGCCTCGACCAGCTGGCCCAGACCATCCGCACCGCCAATGGCGAGCGCGGCGTGGGCGCGATGGAGAGCGGGGAGAATACCTTTACCCTCTATACCGGCGCCTTCCTGCACAATGCCCGCGACCTCGAAAGCCTGATGGTCGGCGTGAGCCAGGGCGCGCCGGTCTATGTGCGCGACGTGGCGCTGGTGACCGATGCCACCGACGACGCCTCCAACATGGTCGAATACGCCACCGGCCCGGCCTATGAGCACCGCGAGACCATCGCCGAGGCGGTGGGGGCCGAGCAAGAGGCGAGCGCCCACGGCGCCGGCGAGCGCGCCCCGGTCGGCGCACCGGCGGTCACCGTCTCGGTGGCCAAGAAGGCCGGCTCCAACGGCGTCACCGTGGCCAACGACATCCTCGCCTATGTGGAGCGCCTGCAGGGCAACCTGATCCCCGACAACGTGCATGTGGAGATCACCCGCAATTACGGCGAAACCGCCAACGAGAAGGTCAACGAGCTGATCTTCAAGCTGTTCGTCGCCACCGGCGCGGTGACCTTGCTGATCTGGCTGGCGCTGGGCGTGCGCGCGGCGGTGGTGGTGGTGATCGTGATCCCGATCGTGATCCTGATGACGGTGTTCTCGGCCTTCGTGCTGGGCTTCACCATCGACCGGGTGAGCCTGTTCGCGCTGATCTTCTCGATCGGCATCCTGGTGGATGACGCGATCGTGGTGGTCGAGAATATCTACCGGCGCTGGCTTGCGCGCGGCGAATGCACCGAATCCTGCTCCATCGACGCGGTGCGCGAAGTGGGTAACCCGACCATTCTCGCCACCCTCACGGTGATTGCCGCGCTGCTGCCGATGGGCTTTGTCTCCGGCATGATGGGCCCCTACATGGCGCCGATCCCGGCGCTGGGCTCGGTGGCGATGGTGTTCTCGCTGTTTGCCGCCTTCATCTTCACGCCCTGGCTGGCGCAGTTCTTCCGCCCGCCGATGAAGGCGCTGGAGCGCGCCCACAAGCGCGAGGAGAAGCAGAACCGCTTCCTCGACACGCTCTACAAGAAGACCCTGGTGCCGCTGATCCGCGACCGCTTCAAGGGCTGGGTGTTCGGGATCGGCCTCTTGGTGGTGTTCATGCTCTCGCTGGCGCTGTTCTACACCACCGGCGTCACCGTCAAGATGCTGCCCAAGGACAACAAGCCCGAGTTCAACGTCACCGTGAACCTGCCCGAGGGCACCGCCCTGCCGGTGACGGCCAACGTGGCCGCCCAGCTTTCCGCGCGCCTGCGCACGATCCCCGAAGTGACCGCGACCCAGAGCTATGTGGGCACCGCCAGCCCGTTCAACTTCAACGGCCTCGTGCGCCATTCCTACCTGCGCCAGATGCCCTGGCAGGGCGATATCCAGGTGCAGCTGGTGCATCGCAGCGAGCGCGAGAAGACCTCGGCCGATCTGGCGGCGGAAGCGCGCGAGCTGCTGACCCCGCTCGCCCGCGAGCTTGGCGCGCGTATCGAGGTGGTGGAGATGCCGCCGGGGCCGCCGGTGCTGCAGACCATGGTGGCCGAGATCTACGGGCCCGACCCCGAGACCCGGCGGCAGGTGGCGCGCGACATGGTGGCGCTGTTCGAGCGGGCCGAGACCATCGTGGACGAGGACTCCTTCCTCGAGGCACCGCACGAGGCCTGGCGCTTCGTGGTCAACCGCGACAAGGCCTCGCGCCGGGGCGTCTCGGTCGAGACCATCAATCGCCAGCTGGAAATGGCCATGGGCGGCTTCAAGCTCGGCGATGTCAAGAGCGAGCGCAGCCTCGAGCCCAAGTTCATCTACCTGCAGATGCCGCTTGCCGTGCGTGGCGACCTCGGCCGGCTCGGCCAGCTGCCGGTGCCCAGCGCCTCCGGGGCGATGATCCCGCTCGCCGAGCTCGGCCATTTCGAGCGCTTCACGGTCGATGCCCCGGTCTATCACAAGGACCTGCGGGCGGTGGAATACGTGACCGGCGAGGTCGCCGGCCGCCTCGGCGCGCCGATCTACGGTATCCTCGAGATGGAGGGCCTGCTGGACGACTACGTGGCGCCCGACGGCGTGCGGGTCGAGACCAACTATACCGGCCCGCCCGCCGACAGCCTCAAGAGCGCGCTCGAATGGACCGGCGAATGGACCGTGACCTACGAGACCTTCCGCGACATGGGGCTTGCCTTCGGCGCGGCGCTGATCCTGATCTATATCCTGGTGGTCTGGGAGTTTGGCAACTTCACCATGCCGGCGATCATCATGTTCCCGATCCCGCTGACGCTGATCGGCATCGTGCCGGGCCACTGGCTGTTCGGCGCCTCCTTCACCGCCACCTCGATGATCGGCTTCATCGCGCTCGCGGGCATCATCGTGCGCAACTCGATCCTGCTGGTGGATTTCAGCCGCCACGCGGTCGAGGGCGGGATGCGGGTGCAGGATGCGGTGGTCTATTCCTGCCAGACCCGGACCCGGCCGATCATCATCACCGCGCTGGCGCTGGTGGCGGGCTCTTCGGTGATCCTGTCTGACCCGATCTTCCAGGGCATGGCGATTTCGCTGATGTTCGGCGGGCTGGTCTCGACCATCCTGACCCTGATCGTGATCCCGCTGGGCTGCGTGAGCTTCCGCAAGTCGCTGGTGGCGGGCACCGATATCGAGCTTTCCGAGGGCGGCGACGACGCACTGGACGCCGCCCGCCAGGCCCGCCGCCGCCCGTTCGCGGCGCTGGTCGCGACCGCGCTGCTTCGCCTCCTCGGCCTGATCGGGGCGATCCTCGCGCTGATCTGGAAAGTGCTGGTCTGGCTGGTGCGCATGATCGTCGGGCTGCTGCGCCGGCGCGGTGGCGGCGATGCGGGGCCGCAAGGGCCGGGTGGCTCGGGCTCGGGCTCCGGCTCCGGCACCAGCGCGCCCGCGCCCGCTCCGGCCCCCGCGCCCGCTGCGGCTCCGGTCGCGCCCAAGCCGGTCGCGCCCAAGCCCGTTGCGGCGCCGAAACCCGCGGTCGCACCCAGGCCCGCGCCTGCCCCGAAACCAGCGA
>JALWTH010000397.1 GCA_027082975.1 Paracoccaceae bacterium
GCTCCAGCCAGTCGCGCGCCTTTGCGAGGTCGCGCCCGTAGGAGAGCAGGGTGTTTTCGGCCGCGCCGAGCTCGGCCGCGCGCGCCTCGAGAAAGGCGGAGATCAGGCGCTGGTCGTCCGCCCCGGCTCCGGCTCCGGCGCTTCCGGCACCCCCCCCCGCGCTCACCCGCGCCGCTCCAGCAGCAGGTATTCGAGCGCCGAGCGGCGGGCGATGTCCTCGAGCCCCAGAACCCGGAACAGCGCCAGCGCGTCGGCAAGCTCGTCATGATTGCCCAGGGCGCCGCTGGAAAACAGCGCCAGCGCGCGCAGGAGCGCTTCGCCCAGGCGCCCGGATTCGACCAGCGTTGCCAGGCGCGCCGGGGGGCGGGTGGCGCGAAAGCCCGCGAGCAGCGCCCGTTCGCCGGGGGTTGCGGCGCTCGCCCCCTCGGTCAGCCCGCGCGCGAGCGCCCGGGCCAGATCGAGCCCCGCACCGGGCTCTGCGGCCATGGCCACCTCCTCGTAATCGTCGGACAGAAGCCCGAGAGTGAGGGCGATGCGTCCGGCCTCGCCCGGCAGGGCGCGCCGGCTCAGCGCCGGGCCGAACAGGCGGGCAAAGGGCACTTCCAGCGCGCTTTCCTGCATCTGCCGCCAGGCTTCGGGCAGGATCGCGGCGAGGCCTTCGCGGTCCTGTTCGCGCAGCGCGCGGTCCACCGCCTGCACCGCCGCGACCCGCTCCCAGACTCCGCCGGAGGCGGCGGCGCGCCGCTCGGTATAGAGGCCCAGCAGCAGGTTTTCCGACACCGCCCCGCTGCGCGCCAGGCGCTCGGCGGCCTCGATGCGGGCCTTCCAGCCGATATTGGCCCTGAGGTCGGCCTGGGCGAAGGCCAGCGGCAGGCCGCGGGTGGGGATCGGCTGGCCGATCGCCTCGAACAGGCGGAATTCCAGCGGCGTCGGATGGGCGGGCACCGGCAGGGGGGCGGCGCCTTCGAACAGTTCCGGGTCCAGAAAGCGCGCCAGCAGCGCGTCTTCCTCGGGGCTGATGAAGCCCAGCGCCCGGCCGGTGCCAAGGGTCAGCACCGCGGCGTTCCAGTCGCCGCCACGCGCCAGGCAGAAGGCGCGGGCGGTGAAGGTGGGCGAGAGCGAAGGCGTCGCCCGCATCACCTCGCAGAGCTGGTTTTCGGTGCCCAGCAGCAGCGAAGTATCGAACCAGCGGCGGAAGATCTCGGGGTCTTCCGGGCCGGCGCGCGCCAGCAGCGCATCGGCTTGCTCCACCGCGCCCATCTCCAGCAGCTTGTCCACCCGCGCGAGAAAGATGTCATGCCCGCTCGCGCTGCCGGAGCCGGAGCCGGTGCCCTCGGGCGGATTCAGCTCTGCCAGCAGCAGCGTGTAGAGCAGGTCGCGCGGGGCCGGCAGCATGTCGGTAGCCGCGCGCCGGATCGCCCCGGCCACGTCCGAAGGCCGCGCCGGCCCCCAGAGGTCGGCCGGCAGGCCGGTGACGACGGCGGGCAGCAGGCCCACCGCATCGGGCAGGGGGCGGCCCAGCGGGGTGACGCTGACCTCTTCGACACCGGCCCCGCTGCTCACGCCGGGCTCGTCGGGCGGCGTCGGCGGGCTGATCGGGGGGCGTGCCGGGGTGGCGACGGAATTGGACAGCCAGTCGATTGCCGACATTGGTGCATTCGGGGGGGCATTCTGGGCGGTGGCCGGGGCCGGGAGCGGGGCGAGAGACAGGAGCAGGGACAGGGCCAGCTGCGGGGCCAGCGGCGGGGCCAGCGATAGGGCCAGAGGCGGGACAGGTGGCAGCCCCCGGGCCCGGCGCCCGGCGCGCAACATGGCGCTGCGGCCCGCCCTTGCCCGATCAGCCGGCATCCAGCGTTACCGTCAGCGTGTTTTCCCGCATCTGCGGCGACAGGTCGCCGAGCCAGGCATAGGCCGCCAGGCCGGCAAGCCCGAGCACTGCCAGCAGGAATACCAGTTTGAAAAGTTTTCCGATCATCCGCTCCGCCCTCTGCTCCGCCCTCTGCTCCGCCCTTGCGCCCTTGCTCAGGCCCTCAGGCGCTGCCCTCTGCTCCGCCCCCTGCCGGCCCATCCGGCCCGCGCCGGCCCCCGCGCATTTCATGGTGTATTTATATATGGCATTTTTGCAGATATCACGCCATTGAGGGAAGGATAATCATTTTCGGCAAGGGTACGCCTCTTGGCATATGTGGTGAAAAAGACCATCGCCCTCGTGGGCATGATGGGGGCGGGCAAGACCGCGGTCGGCCAGGCGCTGGCGCGCGCGCTCTCGGTGCCGTTTCTCGATTCGGACGACGAGATCCGCCGCGCCGCCAACATGGAAATCGCCGAGATCTTCGCCCGCGACGGCGAGGCCTTCTTTCGCGACCGCGAGGCCGAAGTCATCGCCCGCCTGCTGGAGAGCGAGCGCTGCGTGCTCTCGACCGGCGGCGGCGCCTTTCTCTCGGAGCGCAACCGGCAGGCGATCGGCCGCGCCGGGGTGTCGGTCTGGCTGAACGCGCCGTTCGATCTGCTCTGGGAGCGCGTGCGCCACAAGGATACCCGCCCGCTCCTGCGCACGCCCGATCCGCGCGCGACGCTGGCGGCCCTTTACGAAGCGCGGGTGCCGGTCTATGCGCTGGCCGATCTGTCGGTGCGGGCGCGCCCGGAATATTCCATCGCCCGCATGACCGAAGAGGTGATCGCGGCGCTGAAGACCAGGCCCGACGTGCTGGAGGAATGCTGATGCAGAAGGTCCATGTGCCGCTTGGCGCGCGCGCTTACGATATCCTGATCGGCCCCGGCCTGCTCGGGCGCGCGGGCGAGGAAATCGCCCCGTTGCTCACGCGCCCGCGCG
The DNA here is from genome assembly GCA_027082975.1 of Paracoccaceae bacterium. Lineage (GTDB taxonomy): Bacteria > Pseudomonadota > Alphaproteobacteria > Rhodobacterales > Rhodobacteraceae > JAAEUB01. Next base: position 2,834 of record JALWTH010000397.1, read on the forward strand.
TCGCGATCGTGACCGAATCGCGGGTCGCGGGCCTGCATCTGTCGGCGCTCGAGGCGGGGCTTGCGGCGGCCGGGGTGGAGAGCGCGGCGCTGATACTGGAGCCCGGCGAGGGGGCCAAGAGCTGGCCGGTGCTCGAGCGGGTGGTGGAATGGCTGCTGGCCGAGAAGGTCGAGCGCGGCGACGTGGTGCTGGCCTTTGGCGGCGGGGTGATCGGCGACCTTGCGGGTTTCGCTAGCGCGATCCTGCGCCGGGGCGTGCGCTTCGTGCAGATCCCCACCAGCCTGCTCGCGCAGGTGGACAGCTCCGTGGGCGGCAAGACCGGCATCAACTCGCCCCGGGGCAAGAACCTGATCGGCGCCTTTCACCAGCCTTCGCTGGTGCTCGCCGATATCGCGGTGCTGGGCACGCTGGCGGCGCGCGACTTTCTCGCGGGCTACGGCGAGGTGGTGAAATACGGCTGCCTTGGCGATCTCGCCTTTTTCGAGTGGCTCGAGGCGCACGGCCCGGCGCTCGCGGCCGGCGACATGGACCTGCGCGAAGAGGCGGTGCGCCGCTCGGTGCAGGCCAAGGCCGATATCGTGGTGGCCGACGAGCGCGAACACGGGGTGCGCGCACTGCTCAATCTGGGCCACACTTTCGGCCATGCGCTGGAGGCGGCCACGGGCTATGACGGCGCGCGGCTTTTGCATGGCGAGGGGGTGGCGATCGGCATGGTGCTGGCCTTCGAGCTTTCGGCGCGGCTGGGGCTGATGGCGCAGGAGGCACCTTCGCGCCTGCGCGCGCATCTCGCGGCGATGGGGATGAAGAAGGACCTTGCCGACATCCCCGGCGAGCTGCCCGATGCCGACGGCCTGCTCGGGCTGATGGCGCAGGACAAGAAGGTGGTGGCCGGCAGGATGCGCTATGTGCTCGCGCGCGGGATCGGCGAGGCCTTCGTCGCCGAGGACGTGGCGGCCGAGGCCGTGCGCGACATGCTGCAAGAGGCGCTGGCCGCGCGCGTCTGAGCGGCCACGATTTTTCGCAGAAAAATCGGCGCCCGGCCGCGACCGCGCCGCCTATCGGTGGGCGTTGAACAGATCGGCCAGCGCGCCATTGACGCGCGCGCGGGTCTCCGGGGGCTCCATCAGCACCTCGTGCTCGGCGCCCTCGATCATCTCGAGCCGGCCGCGCGCCCCCCAGCGCTCCATCAGCGCATGGACCGGCGCCGGGTCCACGATCCGCTCATGGGTGCCCAGGAAGGTCACCGCCGGCAGGTCCGGCGGCGCCATTCGCTGCAGCGCCCGGGTCTCGCGCAAGGCCGCGTAAAGCCAGCGCATGGACGGCCCGCCGAGGGTCAGCTCGGGGTGCTTGCGCGCCTGTTCCTGCAGGAAGCGGTAGCGGTTCTCGTCGGTGGTCAGCTGATTGTCGTCAAAGGGCTGGACCTCCACATAGGTCTCGATCCGGGTGCCTGGCGCCAGCCGGCAGCCCAGCCCCAGCTTCGTAAACAGCCACGACGCCCCCCAGGCCAGCGGGCGCAGATGGCCCGAGAGCAATATACCCCACATCGGCGCCGAAAAGACGGCCGCCCTGACCGCCAGCCCCTCGTGCAGGGCGCGCAGGGCGATGCAGCCGCCCATGGAATGGGACAAGAGGTAAAGCGGGCGCGGCAGGGCGAGCGCCCCGGCGGCGGCGACCATCGCCGCCACGTCCAGCTGATACTCGGCGAAATCGCCCACATCGCCCACCATCGCCCGCGGGCAGGGCCGCTCCGATAGCCCCTGCCCGCGCCAGTCGATGCTGAGCGTGTCATGGCCCATAGCCGCCAGTTCGCCGGCGGTGGGGCCGTATTTCTCCACATATTCCGTGCGGCCCGGAAACAGCAGCACGGTGCCGCGGCGCTCCATCGCCTGCATCGCCGGCCAGTGGGCGATGCGCAGGCGCACCCCGTCGCCGGCCCTGGCCCAGAAGGCACGCCCGCCCTCGGGGCCGAAGGCGATGTCGCGATGGAGCGGGGCTTCCTGCATCAGGTCAGGGTCGCGCCGAGGCGCATCGCCGCGCCCATGTCGCCATCGACGCTGAGCTTGCCGGTCATGAAGGCGGTGGTCGGGTTCAGCTCGCCCGCCATGATCGCCTCGAACACCTCGGCGCTGGCGGTGAGCGTCACATCCGCCGCCTCGTCGCCCGCCCGCGCGCCCTCGCCATCGACCATCAGCGCGCCTTCGCCCTCGATGACGAATTTCGCCACCCCGTCAAAGCCGCCGCCCAGTTTCTCGTTCAGCGCGGCCACCGCCGCCTCGATCACATCGCTCATGGTTTCTCCCGTCTCTCCGCTGCGGATCCTGCGCCAGCTTAGCGGGATCGGCGCGCGCTGCAAGGCTTTCGCCGCGTCAGCCGGCGGGTGCCGGGCCGACAGGCGCTGGGCAAGGGCGGCGGGATCGGCTATGCTGGTCCCATGATCCGTGCCGTGACCCGCGCCATGACCCGTGCCGTGACCCTGCGCGCGCTCCTGCCGCTCCTGCCGCTCCTGCTCGCCTGCCTCGCCCTGCCGGCCGGCGCCGGGACCGCCGAGCGGCTCGACCGGCTTTTCGCGGCCCTGAAAACGGCCCCCCCCGAGGAGGCGCCGGGGATCGAGGCGCAGATACGCGACCTCTGGGCCGACAGCGGCTCGCCGACGCTGAACCTGCTCTATTCGCGCGCCACCAAGGCGCTGGAGGCGGGCGAGACGCAGGCGGCGATCGAGCATTTCACCGCCCTGATCGACCACGCGCCCGACTTCGCCGCCGCCTGGAACGGACGCGCCACCGCCTATTACGCCGCCGGGCTCTACGGGGCGGCGCTCGGCGATATCGCCCATGCGCTCAGCCTCGAGCCGCGCCATTTCGGCGCGCTGACCGGGCTGGCGGTGATCCTCGAAGAGGCGGGCCGGCGCGAACAGGCGCTGGCCGCCTACCGGCAGGTGCTGGCGCTGAGCCCGAACCGGCCCGAGGTGCGGGAGGCGATCCGGGCGCTGGAGCGCGCGCGCGGCGAATTCGACATCTGAAAAGCCCGAAAGGCGCGGGCCGGAAAGGAAAGGCGGGGGGGCATTCCCGCCACGCCGTTCTCTCATGCAGGTCGGCGGCGGATCACTTCAGGCCGATGGTCAGCCCGGCCGAAACCGTGCCGGTACCGGCGGCATTCGTATAGGCGGCGGAAAGGGTGACGTTATCGGTCATGGCGTAATCCACCGTCAGCGCCGTGGCCGAGAGGCCGCCGCCGCTGCGATTGACCAGGCTGATATCGAGGGTGTCCGTTGCCCGCCAGGTTCCCTGCAGCGAAGTAAAGTAGCTCGCACCAGTGCGCGAGACCATGCCCGACACTGCGAACCGGTCAAAATCGGCCTCGGCGCCGAAATAGGTCTGAACCAGTATGCCGGTATCGTAATCGGCGCCGGCAAAGACCTTTGTCTTCCCGAAATCGTAGCGCGCATAGACCGCAGCCAGGTCGCGCACCTCGTGGCGCGAGGCCGACAGCAGGAAACCGCCGGAATGCAGGTCGGCCCGTGCCGTATTGGGGCCGGGGGAGACCTTGTCCAGATAGCGGTGATATGGCTCGAAGGGGGGGGTCGTTACTGCGCCGACAACATTCAGGTAGGGCGAACGATACAGGCTGTATTGGGGCAGGTATTCATCGGTCGCGTGCTTGATCGCACCATAATGCAGATCGACATACTGGCTGCGGGCGGACACATACAGCGCGGCCCTCGGGATAACCAGCGCACCGCCCGAGACGAGGCCCGCCCCTGTGAAGGCGACCCCGGCCTCGATATCGACCGTACCCAGATCATACCCCACCCCCAGGGTGAAGTCATAGCCATAGCTGGCCAGGGAAACGAGCTGGTCCCAGCCGATCGTGGCCTGGCCGGCAGTGCGCAGTTCCAGCCCGCCGCCAGGGCCGCCGCCATTCATGGCCGAGGCAATCACCCCGTCGGCGCCGCCAGCCCCGCCGCGCCCGCCGGGGGCGAGGGTGAAACCGGCCGCAAGCAGAGGCGCGCCGCCGATATTGTCCACCGTATAGCTGAGCGAAGCGGTCAGCGCGTCGCTTATCGCGTAATCGGCCAGCAGCGCGGTGTAGGTCGTCGCGCCGTTGTTCTTCAGCGCCAGAGAGAGGGCGAACTGGTCGTTCAGATGGTACCTGGCCGAGAAGGAGAGGATCGGATTGGCGGAAGCCGTGGTGTTCTCCCCCATCAGCGCCAGGTCGAACCGGCCGAGCGAGGCTTCGGCGCCCAGATAGCTGGCATACCAGGTGCCCGATATGTAATCCGCCCCGGCAAAGACCCTGGCCTCGCCGAAGCTGTAGCTGGCATAGGCAGATGCGCTGTCGATGACCGAGCCATAGGAGGCGGAAAGGGTGAAATCGCCATAGCGCAGGTCGAGACGGGCGGTCCTGGCGGTGCTCGGGAGCAGGCCGGTATCCTCGAGGGTACGAAGATAGGGCTTGAAGGAGGTCGTCGCATAGCCGCCTGCCAGGATATCCATATAGGGCGATGCGGTCATGCGGAAGCGCGGCAGATATTCGCTGGTGGCATGTCTGATCGGAGCGCCGTAATGCAGGTCTGCATGGCGGCTGCGCAGCGAGACATAGGGACTCAGGGCGTTGAGAGACAGGGGGGGGAATTCAGAAAGCCGTAATTGTAAAGGCCAAATCCTCCCTCGACCTCGACCGCCCCCAGATCGAAGGCCGCGCCGAAGGTCAGGTCGTTCTGGTAGGAGCCGGGATTGATATTGTCCGCGCCGATGCGTACATGCCCGCCGATACGAAATTCGTATCCGTCCGGGTCGGCCTGGGCAAGGGCCGGCGCGCCGGCCAGAACAAGAGCCGTGGTGAGCAGGAGTCCCGACAGTCCCGATCTTTTCATTTCCAAATCCACCCATTGAATAGCTGCTGCAATAGCTTCCTGAATAGCTGCTGCAATAGCTGCTGCAATAGCTGCTGCATGTGTAAAACAACATGATACAGCCTTGGTGCGGCGCCCACAATTGCATTTTGCCAATGATGGAAAATACGAAAAACCTGTTGCCGGATTGTCGCGCCTGTCGGCGCGCGGATATTGTCGCGCCGGCGGGCTTGCGGTTGCGCGTCCGGGCCGGCGGGGCTACCAAGCGGGGCAGAGCGGGTTCAGGCAGGTGAGGGGCTGTGAGCGGGATCGTCAGGGCGGTGCTGGGGCCGACCAATACCGGCAAGACCCATTACGCCATCGAGCGGATGCTGGCGCATCGCAGCGGGGTGATCGGCCTGCCGCTCAGGCTCTTGGCGCGCGAGGTCTATGAGCGCGTCAAGGCCCTGCGCGGCCCCTCGGTGGTGGCGCTGGTCACCGGCGAAGAGCGCATCGTGCCCGAGCGCGCCCGCTACTGGGTCTGCACGGTGGAGGCGATGGTGGAGGGCGAGCGCCCCGATTTCCTGGCCGTGGACGAGATCCAGCTTGCCGCCGATCCCGAGCGCGGCCATGTCTTTACCGACCGCCTGCTGCATGCCCGCGGCAGCAGCGAGACCCTGTTTCTGGGCGCTTCCACCATGCGCGGGGCGATTGCGGCGCTGGTGCCGGAGGCGGAATTCCTGTTTCGCGACCGTTACAGCATTCTGACCTATACAGGTTCGAAAAAGACAAGCCGGATGCCCGAACGCAGCGCGATTGTCGGGTTTTCGGTTGAAAATCTCTATGCGCTTGCAGAATTGATGCGCCGCCAGAAGGGGGGCGTGGCGGTGGTGATGGGCGCGCTCAGCCCGCGCACCCGCAATGCGCAGGTGGCGATGTACCAGTCCGGCGAGGTCGATTACCTCGTCGCCACCGACGCCATCGGCATGGGGCTCAATCTCGACATCGACCATGTGGCCTTTTCGGCGCTCAGCAAGTTCGACGGGCGGCGCTGGCGCGACCTGTTTCCCCATGAGCTGGGCCAGATCGCCGGGCGCGCCGGGCGCTTTCGCAACGATGGCAGCTTCGGCGTCACCGGCGAGGCGCCGCCGCTCGATCCCGGCCTGGTGGAGGCCATTGAGGAGCATCGCTTCGCCCCGGTCAAGAAACTCCACTGGCGCAACCCGGCGCTGGATTTCGCTTCGCTGGAGGCGATGATTGCCAGCCTCGAACAGGCCCCGGACCACCCCTGGCTGATCCGCGCGCGCGAGGCCGACGACCTGACGGCGCTGAAATCGCTCGCCGGCGACGCCGGGATCCGCGCCCGCGCCAGCGACCCTCAGAGCCGCCGCCTGCTCTGGGAAGTCTGCCGCATCCCCGATTTCCGCGGCATCTCCGAGAGCGAGCACGCCGCGCTTTTGGCGAGCATATTCAAGGACCTGCACGAGCGTGGCCATATCCGCCCCGACTGGTTCGCCGCCCGCGTCGCCCGCCTGGACAAGCCCGAAGGCGGCATCGACGCGCTTTCCCGGCGCCTCGCCCATATCCGCAGCTGGACCTATGTGGCGCAGCGTCGCGGCTGGCTCGACGATGTTGACCATTGGCGCGAACGCACCCGTGCGGTAGAAGACCGCTTGTCGGATGCGCTGCATCTGGCGCTGACGCAGAGATTTGTCGACCGGCGCACGAGCGTGCTCTTGCGCCGGCTGAAGCAGAAGGAGAGCCTGGTGGCGAGCGTGAATGACAAGGGCGAAGTCGAGGTCGAAGGCGCCCATATCGGCCGGCTGGAAGGGTTTCGCTTCCGTCAGGATCAGAGCGCCACGCCCGAAGAGGCCAGGGCGCTGAGCGCGGCGGCGGCGGCGGCGCTGGCGCCCGAATTCCACCTGCGCGCCGACCGCTTCTACAACGCCCCCGATACCGAGCTCGACTTCACCGAGCAGGGCGGGCTGATGTGGGGCGAACATGCGGTGGGCAAGCTGGTGCGCGGGCCCGAGGCGCTGAAGCCGCAGGTGCAGGCCTTTGTCGATGCGGCCGCAGGCGCGGAGGTGGCCGAAAAGGTCGCCCGCCGGCTGCAGCATTTCATCGACCGCAAGGTGGCGACCCTGTTCGAGCCGCTGCTGGCGATGGGCCGCGACGAGGCGCTCGAGGGGGCGACCCGCGGCTTTGCCTTTCGCCTCGGCGAGGCGCTGGGGATCCTGCCGCGCGCCGGGGTCGCGGCCGAGGTGCGCGCGCTCGACCAGGAGGCGCGCGGCGCGCTGCGCAAGCACGGGGTGCGCTTCGGCCAGTTCACCATCTTCCTGCCGCTGCTGCTCAAGCCCGCCCCCACCCGCCTGCGCCTGGTGCTGGCGGCGCTCTGGGAGGGGCGCGACGAATTCCCCGAAGCGCCGCCGCCGGGGCTCGTCACCGTGCCCGCGCCCGCGCATGTGAGCGACGAGACCTGGCGCCTCGCCGGCTACCGGCGCGCCGGCGCCCGGGCGATCCGCATCGACATGCTCGAGCGCCTCGCCGACCTGTTGCGCGAGCAGGACAGCCGCGCGGGCTTCGAGGCCAGCGCCGACATGCTCTCGATCACCGGGCTGACGCTCGAGCAGTTCGCCGACCTGATGCAGGGGCTGGGCTACCGGGGCGAGCGCGGCGAGCGCGAGAAGGTGAAGCCGGCGCCGGCCGAGAAGGCAGAGGGAAAGGCCGAGGAAAAGCCCGAATCGAAGCCGGAGGAGAACGCCGAACAGCCCCCCGAAGCCGAGGCCGCCGAAGCCGCCGAAGCCGCCGAATCCGGCGAAGCGGGCGAACAGGCCGCGCCCGAAGCGGCACCGGATGCGGCGGGCGCCGAAAC
>JALWTH010000398.1 GCA_027082975.1 Paracoccaceae bacterium
CATCTACAAGCCCACCGGCCAGATCCTCTGGGCCCTGGTCGATGGCGGCGGGCAAGGCTCGATCACCCTGCGCATCGACGGCACCGATTACGACCTGCTGGCGTAGGCTCTGGCAACAGCCGCCCCCCGATCGTTGCCCGGGCCGCATGCGATTGATCTGCTCCCCGGAAAAGTCCTCGGATTTGGCCCGGGACCCATACCCGTAAACGGAATTGCCATTATTGGCGGGGTATAATTCACCTCCTGCTCTTTGCAGAAAGTGAATCGCAACACGGCAGATATGGGAATCCTGTTTATGGGTCCTGAGCCTAGGCTCAGGACTCATTAATCCCGCGCTCACAGCGGCGCAGGCGCGAAATATCAGGGTTTTTTGCCCGCCGGACTGTGAACGTGGGATTTATGAGCCCTGAGCTAGCGCATCCAGAAGCCTTCGCGCTTGATCCGGTTGCGGATCGTTTGTTCGCGGGGGGGGAGGTTTTCGCGGTCGAACAGCGCGCGCACCTTGTGGCCGCGGCCCTGGTAGATCATGCGTTTGAAGGGTTCGTGGCGCTTGAGCAGCTTTTTCAGCCGGTTGGGGGCGGCGATTTCCTCCAGAAAGGCGATGTGTTCGTCGCTTGCGCGGGCGTAGAAAAGCGGCATCACCCGCCAGTGCTGGCTCACCGCGCCGTCGAGCCCGGCCAGTTCCGGCCCCGGCCTTCCGCCGCCGAAGGCGTGGATCACCAGCGGCAGCGCCACCTGGTCGAGCCAGGGATCGAGGCTCTGGCAGACCAGTTCTTCGGGCGGATCGTCGCGAATCGCCAGCGCGTATTCGAGGAAGCGCGCGCCGAAGGCCGCCGGGTCCTGGTAGAAGAACCAGCCCGCGTTGAAATAGAGGTAGCGCTCCCAGTGTTCGTCCGGCTGGGAGGTGTCGAGCGAGGCGGCGAAGTCGAGGCCGAACTTGCGGTAGAGCGCGCCCCAGATCTCGTTGTAGCCCGGCCCGTAGAGCTCGATCCTGGGCCAGGTGTTTTCGCGATTCATCGAGGCCGAGGGGCGGGCGAAGTCGAAGCCCAGGCTGGCGAGGTCGCCCGTGATCAGCGTATCGGTGTCGAAGAACACGAAGGGCTCGCCCTCGGGCAGGGTTGCGAGGGCCTCGATCTTGTTGCCATGGGGGTAGGCCTGGCCGAAATGGCGCGAGGTGAAGGGACGGATCTCGGCGCCGAGGCGCTCGAGTTCGGCGCATATGTCGGCGTCGGGGGCGCGGCTCGATGGCCAGAGGTCGCCCTGGGGCGTGGCGACGATCAGGCGCCCGGCGAAGTCCGGGTTGCTGGCCCGGAGCGAGGCGGCAAAGAGCAGGGCTTCGTATTGCAGCCGGCCGCGCTGGGCGACGATCAGGATGTTGAAATCCTGCCGGTCGGGGGCGGATGTGCCGGATGTGCCGGGTGCGGCGGGTGTGTTGGTCGTGGCGGATGTGTTGGTCGTGGCGGGTGTGGCCATGGGAATCTCTTGCGCGCTGCTGTCTGGCAGCCCTGGGGCGGGGCCTCTCCAGCATTAGAGGCTGGGCCGGAAAATCTCAAGCGGTTCAGGCGCTGACCGAAAAACCGGCGATCAGCTGGCGCAGGCCGAGCGCCGCGCCCAGCACGATGCCGGCGAAGGTGACCGGGGCGCCAAAGTAGAGCAGCGAAAAGGCCGAGAGCCCCTGGCCGATCGAGCAGCCGAAGGCGATCACCGCGCCAAAGCCCATCAGCACCGCGCCGCCCATCTGCCGGCGCAGCTCGCGCGGATCTTCGCAGGCTTCCCAGCGGAAATGGCCCTTGATCAGCGAGCCGAGAAAGGCGCCGGCGAGCACGCCGAGCACGCTGCCGACTCCGAAATTGAGGCTGGTGCCCGAGGCGGTCATCAGCCAGAAGATGGTGTCGCCCAAGGGCGCGCTATAGGTGTGGCTTTCCACGGGTATGGGGCTGAAACCATTGGAGAAAATCCACCAGGTGCCGCCCCAGCCGATGACCACGGCGAGCCCGGCCATGGCGGCCCAGAAAAGCTCCTTGGGCGAACGCGCCAGTTCGCCGCCCACGAACATCGCGCCGATCAGCGCCAGCCCCGCCGCCATGCCCAGCGCCGGCGCGCCGATCCCGGTGGCGCGCGCCCCCAGCACCGCCAGCGAGGGCAGGGCGGAGGCCGGGCTTTCGGGAAAGACCAGCACCCTCAGCCATGCCAGCGGCCCAGAGATCATCACATAGGCCGACACCCCCATCACCGCGACGATGACGAAGGCGCGCAGGTCGCCCCCGCCCAGCCGGGCCAGCGCGCCGAAGCCGCAATTGCCCGAAAGCGCCATGCCGTAGCCGAACACGAGCCCGCCCGTGACCGAGGCCAGCGGGTGCCAGGCGAGGCGCAGATAGACGGTTTCGGAGAGGTCCAGCAGGCCGAGCCCGGCGAGGGCGAAGCTGCCGGTCATGGCCACGCCGATGGCGATGCCCCACATGCGCATGCGCAGGCTGGAGCGGGCATAGAGCAGGTCTTCGATCGCGCCGAGGGTGCAGAAGCGCCCGAGCCGTGCCGCCAGCCCTAGCAGGAGCCCGCCGGCGAGGCCGACCAGCGCGGCCAGATTGGCATCGCTTATCCAGTCAAACATGGCTCTCCCCCCATGTTTTCAGCTTGCCCGGCCTGCCG
>JALWTH010000399.1:0-4680 GCA_027082975.1 Paracoccaceae bacterium
GGTCACTCTCTCTTGCCTGTCCGCCGCCTACAGCCTGTAGGGGATATACAGCGCGATTGCCGGCCAGAACCACAGCGCCGCGGTGGTCGCCAGCATGATCAGGGCAAAGGGCCAGGCGCCGCGCACCACTTCCGACAGGCGTGCCTTGCCCACCCCCTGGATGATGAAGAGGTTCATCCCCACCGGCGGCGTGATCAGCGCGGTCTCGATCAGCACCACGAAGAAGATGCCGAACCAGATCGGGTCGATCCCCATGCTTTCGAGCGACGGATAGAGCACCGGCACCATGATCAGCAGCATCGACAGGCTTTCGAGGAAGAAGCCCATGAACAGCAGCACCAGCCCCACCGCGAGGATGAACAGCCCCGGCTCGCTGATATTTGCCGAGAGCGCCGCCGAGATGTCCTGCGGGATCCGGTAAAGCGTTATGGCGTAGGAAAAGACCTTGGCCCCGGCGATGATCAGAAACACCACGGTGGTGGTCTTCATCGCGTCATGGACCGCCTCGACCAGCTTCGCGCGGCTCAGCCGGCCCATGGCGCCGGTGATCGCCAGCGCCAGCACGAAGCCGATCCCCGCGCTTTCCGAGGGCGTCGCCACCCCCATGTAGATCGAGCCGATGATGCCGGCTGCCAGCAGGACGGTCGGGGCCGCCCTGAGCGTGGCCCGGCGCCGCTCGGCCCAGCCCATGCGCGGGCTGGGCTGGTAGTCCGGGCCGAGCCGCGCCCAGGCGGTGGCATAGAGGATGAAGGCCGCAAGCAGGAACAGCCCCGGCCCGATCCCGGCCATGAACAGGGTCGGGATCGAATTTTCGGTCACCACCCCGTAGAGGATCAGCGGGATCGAGGGCGGAATCAGGATGCCCAGCGTGCCCCCGGCCGCCAGCAGGCCGAGCACGAAGGGGCGGTTGTAGCCGCGCGCGGTCATCTCCGGGATGGCCACGGTGCCGATGGTGGCGGCGGTGGCCACCGACGAGCCGCTCACCGCCGAAAACAGCCCGCAGGACAGGATCGTGGCGATCCCCAGCCCGCCGGGCCAGTGGCCCACCCAGCTCTGCACCGCGGCAAAGAGATCGCGGCCGATGCCGCCCTTGAGCAGCACGTTGGACATCAGCAGGAACATCGGCACCGCCAGCAGTTCGAAACTGTCCATGGTGCCGTAAAGGCGCTGCGGGATCGCGTTGAGCGGCAGCGGGTAGAGCCACAGCAGCGCCAGGCCGAGCGCGCCCAGCGCAAAGGCGATCGGCACCCGGAGCAGCATCAGCGCGAGCAGGGCGGCGAGGATCAGCAGCGCCGTCATGGCGCGCCCTCCGCGCCGGGCGTGCCGGGCGCATCGGTGCCCGCATCCACTCCCGCATCGCCCCCGGGGCGCCAGATCCTGACGATCTCCGCCAGCGCCTGCAGCCCCAGAAGCCCGAAGCCGACCCAGATCGAGGCCTGGGTGAACCATTTGGGCAGGGCAAGGTAGGTGTCGGTCGTGTGCCCGCGCACGGTCGAGGCCCACCAGATCTGCAGCCCGTAGCGCACCGTCACGGCGCAGAAGGCAAGGATCACCAGCAGGCCGAAAGTCTCCACCACGCGACGCGCCAGCGTGCCTTCCTTGCGAAAGGCCACGTCGATCACGATCATCTCGCGGTGCTTGAGCGCCAGCGCCGCGGCCAGATAGGCGGCCCAGATCTGGGTGATGCGCGAGACTTCATCGACCCAGATCGTCGGGCGGATGAAGACATGGCGCATGAACACCTCGTAGGTGATGAAGAATCCCACCGCGGCAAAGGCCCAGGCCGCGAGCCTCCCGGCAAATTCGCTGAGCGCGTCGATGGTGGCGATGATGCGGCTCATGCTTCCCCCCTGCGCTTCCCCCTGCGCCTTCCCTGCGCTGGCCCGAACCGATGGGCCGGGGGCGGCTTCGCGCTCCCGGCCCGGTATCGCAAATGCCTCAGAGGCTCTGCGCGGCGGCAATGACCTCATCGGCCATCGGCCCGACCTCTTCGCGGAAGCGGTCGATCACCGATTGCGTCGCCTCCACCCACTGGGCGCGCTCCTCGTCGGTGAGCTCGATCACGTTCATCTTGTCGCGCAGCCCGTCCACGATCGCGTCTTCGCCCGAATAGACCTCGTCGCGCAGCTGCTGCTCGACCACGGCGGCGGCATCGGTGATGATCTTCTGCTGCTCGGGGCTGAGCGAATTGAAGAAATCGTCATTGATGATCGCCACGAACTCGATCGCGCTGTCATAGCTCAGGGTCATGTTCTCCATCACCTCGTAGAGCTTGCGGCTCTCGACCGCCGAAGTGCCGGTCATGCCCACATCGACCGCGCCCTGCTGATAGGCGAGGAACTGCTTGGAGCCCGACATCAGCGTCGGCGCGCCGCCCAGCGCCTCGACCGTCCAGCCGAGGATCTTGCCATAGGTGCGCACCTTCTTGCCCTGCAGGTCGCCGGGCAGGCGGATCGGCTCGCCGTTGTTCAGATAGACATTGCGCCCGAAGGCCTGCCACCACAGCACCCGCGCGCCGGTCTCCTCGAGCACCGCCCGGTCGAGGATCTCGCGCATCGGCGAGCCGGTGCTGACGGCGGCGCGCAGATGCGCTTCGTCGCGGAAGAAGAAGGGCAGGTTCACCACCTCGACCGCCGGCACCGAGCCGGCGAAGCGGCCGAGAAAGGCCGAGCCGGCCTCGATCGCCCCGGAGCCGACCGCTTCGGGCACCTGCTTGTCCTTGTAGAGCTGGGCCGAGGGGAACAGCTGCACTTCCAGCTCGCCGCCGGACTTCTCCTCGACGATCTGCTTGAAGGCGAGCCAGTTCTGGCCCAGCGAATGGGTCTCGGGCAGCTGCAGCGTCACCCGGATCACGGTCTTGGCCATGGCCCCCATGGGCGCGAGCGCGATGAGGGCCGCGCCGAGCGCGCCGATCAGTTTCTGTTTCATGTTTTCCTCCCTTTGGCATGTCCTTGCGTGCCATGGGCAGGCTAGGAGATTGGCACCCACAGTGCAAGCCGGGCGGCGGCGCATCTGCTGCGAACGCATCCCCCGGCTTGTCGTCGGCGCCGCGGGTTGGTATTGGCAGCTTGCGCTGACAGACAGCAGACAACGCACGGGGATTGAAGGATGCGGGCAGAGGCTCAGAAGAATGCGGAAGCCGTCGAGGCGTCGCTGGCGCTGCTCGCCCAGCGCATCGGCATGGACAGCGCCGACCACCGGCTCGAGGAATTCAACGCCCTGACCGAGGACCCGGATCTCTGGAACGACCCGGCGCGCGCCCAGAAGCTGATGCGCGAGCGCCAGGCGCTGAGCGACGCGGTGGAGGAATACCGCGCCATGGAGGCCGAGCTACGCGATCAGGTCGAGATGATCGAACTGGCCGAGGCCGAGGGCGACGAAGAGATGGTCGCCGAGGCCGAAGCGGCGCTGGCGGCGCTGCGCGAGCGTGCCGCCCAGGCGGAGCTCAAGGCGCTCTTGAATGGCGAGGCGGATGCCAACGACACCTTCCTCGAGATCAATGCCGGGGCCGGGGGCACCGAAAGCTGCGACTGGGCGGCGATGCTCGCGCGCATGTATGTGCGCTGGGCCGAGGCCCATGGCTACAAGGTGGAGCTTCTGAGCGAGAGCCCGGGCGACGAAGCCGGGATCAAGTCGGCCGCCTACAAGATCAGCGGCCACAATGCCTATGGCTGGCTCAAGAGCGAAAGCGGCGTGCATCGGCTGGTGCGCATCTCGCCTTTCGATTCGGCGGCCAAGCGGCACACGTCCTTTTCCTCGGTCTGGGTCTATCCGGTGGTGGACGACAATATCGAGATCGAGGTGAAGCCCTCGGATATCCGCATCGACACCTACCGCTCCTCGGGCGCGGGCGGCCAGCACGTCAACACCACCGATTCGGCGGTGCGCATCACCCACCTGCCGACGGGCATCGTGGTGACAAGCTCGGAGAAATCCCAGCACCAGAACCGCGACATCGCCATGAAGGCGCTGAAATCGCGCCTCTACCAGCTGGAGCTCGACCGGCGCAATGCCGAGATAAACGAGGCCCATGCGGCCAAGGGCGATGCCGGCTGGGGCAACCAGATCCGCTCCTATGTGCTGCATCCCTACCAGATGGTGAAGGACCTGCGCACGGGCCACGAGACTTCGGACACGCAAGGGGTGCTCGATGGCGACCTCGATGCCTTCATGGCCGCAACCCTGGCCCGGGACGTGGCCGGCAAGAGCCGCGCCGAGGCGCAGGAAGAGTAGAGTAGGCCGGGGGCTGCGGCAGGCGTGAAACCGCGCGGGGGCGAGCGATTTTTCTGCGAAAAATCGTGCCTCCGGCGGGAGTATCGGGCGGGTGTGAAGGGGGGCGTCTGCTCCTAGACCTGCCCCTACATGAGCCCCGGCAGCCACAGCACGATCTGGGGAAAGGCGATCAGCACGCCGACGGTCGCCACGTCGGCGATGAAGAAGGGCGAGGCGCCGCGGAACACGTCCTGCACCTTGATATCCATTTTCGCATCCCCGCAGACCCCGGCGACCACGAAGCAGTTGAGCCCGATCGGCGGGGTGATCAGGCAAAGCTCGGCCATCTTGACCACGATGATGCCGAACCAGATGCCCACTTCCTGCCCGCTCATGCCCAGCGCCGACATTTCGCGCGTCACGTCCGGGCCGCCATTAAGCGCCACCACCGCCGGGAAGGTGACCGGC
>JALWTH010000399.1:4690-10454 GCA_027082975.1 Paracoccaceae bacterium
CATACCGATCGCGTCCATGAACATGCCCAGCACCACATAGGCGCCGAGAATCAGCAGCAGCGTTACCAGCGCCGGCTGTTCGAGCCCCGCGATCCAGCCGGCAAAGGCGCCGGGCAGGTCGGCGAATCCGAGGAAGCGCACATAGATCAGCACCCCCCAGATCATGGTGAAGATCATCGCCGTGAGCTTGGCGCTTTCCATCAGCGCGCCCCTGAGTTCGCCCCAGCGCATCCCGTTCCACAGCGCCATGAGCAGCACCACGAAGGCGCCGAGCGCGCCCGCTTCGGTAGGCGTGGCCCAGCCGAAATAGACCGAGTAGATGATGATGAAGACCACGAACAGGATCGGCGTGGCGCCGGGGAGCGCGGCGAAGCGCTGGCCCCAGCCGAAGCCCCCGACCGGCGGGCCGAGGTCCTTTTTCCAGGCGGCGAGCCCGGTGATCAGCCCGGCATAGATCAGCGCCGAGACCGCCCCGGGCACGAAGCCCGCCAGCAGCAGCTTGCCCACGCTCTGCTCGACGATGATCGCGTAGATCACCAGGATCGCGCTGGGCGGGATCAGGCTCGCCAGCGTGCCGCCGGCGGCCACCACGCCGGCGGCGAAGCGCTTGTCGTAGCCCAGCGCCAGCATCTCGGGGATGGCGATGCGCGAAAACACCGCCGAGGTGGCGACCGAAGCGCCGGAGACCGCGGCAAAGCCCGCCGTGGCAAAGACGGTCGCCACCGCCATGCCCCCGGGCAGCCAGCCCACCCAGCGCTTGGCCACTTCGAACAGGGTGCGCGTGAGCCCCGCGTAATAGGCGAGATAGCCGATCAGGATGAAGGTCGGGATCAGCGAAATCGCGTAGGTCGTGGCCTTGGAATGGGGGATCTGGCCGGTGAGCTTCATCGCCGTCACCAGCCCGCGCTCGAAGCCCTGCTTCTGCATGAAGAACAGCGCCAGCCCGAGAAAGCCGATGAAGGCGGTGGCGAATGCCACCCGCACCCCGATCAGGATCAGCACCACCAGCGCGCCCGACAGCCACAGGCTGAGGGTGAAGATATCGACGCCGGCCAGCAGCGCCTTCATGTCGATCAGTTCACTCATCGCCGATCGCCCCCACGCTCAGCGCCTCGCGCTCGGCCTGCTCGGCGGCGCTTTCCACCAGCGGCACCGCCACCGGGCGCGCCTGCCCGCGCAAGAGCGCCCGACCATAGGCCCAGATCTGCAGCGCAAGGCGCAGCCACAGCAGCGCCATGGAAAAGGTCACCAGCAGCTTGGCCGGCCAGAGCGGCAGGGCGATGTCGATGGAAGAATCGCGCGACCAGAGCGGCGCCTGCATGTCGAACGAGCGCAGGAAGTGATACCAGGTGCCGTAGATCAGCGCCGTGGTGATCAGCAGCATGAAGATCACCGAGAGCAGTTCGGCCAGCCACAGCCAGCGCCCCCGGAGCGCCGAGAGCGCGATATCCATGCGGATATGGCCGCCCTCGCGCTGGGTATAGGCGAGGCCGAGAAAGGCGAAGATCGCCATGAACTGCTCGGTCCAGTCCACATAGCCGGGCACCGGGGCGTTGAGAAACTTGCGGCTGAGCACATGCGCCACGGCCAGGAATACCAGCGCGAATATGGTGAGGCCGCCGAGCAGGGTCAGCGCGCTTTCGAGGCGGAACAGCGCGCGGTCGAGACGCGATAGCGTGCTGTCGTCGCTCAGGACGGAGGAAGTGAGGGCCATGGGATACCGGCAGATGGTCAGATCGTCAGATCGTCAGGTGGGCGGATGGGGCGCGCCCCCGCCGCCAGCCGGGCGGGAGCGCGCGTGTTTCAGCGCATCGGCGCATCAGCGCATCGAGGCAAGCGTGGACTGCACCAGGTCATAAAGCTCCTGGGCCGGGATGCCCTGGGCGGTCATGTCGGCAATCCACTTGTCACGGATCGGGTCGGCGGCGATTTCGCGGAACTTGGCAAGCTCTTCCTCGGCGATGGAGACCCGGGCGACGTTCTTTTCGTCCAGGATCGTGTCCCAGCGGGCCAGAAGCTCCTCGTAATTGGCCACATAGTGATCCAGCGCCTCGGCCACCGAGGAGTCGAGCGCCGCGCGCTCTTCGTCGCTGAGCGCCTCATAGGCGTCGGTATTGACCACGACCGGGCAGTTCACCGTGCCGGGATTGAGGTTCTCGGTCCACCAGGTGGCGAGGTCGATGGTGCGAAAGGCCAGATGCGCATGCGGCGCGAAGGCGACCGTATCCACCACGCCGCTTTCCATCGCGTTATAGGCCTCGGTGGCGGTGACCGAAGTGGGCACGGCGCCGATCGCGGCAAAGGCCTGGCCGATGCCGCCGGTGGCGCGCACGCGCATCCCTTCCATCTCGGCCAGGGTGTCGCGGGGCTCGCCGGTGCCGACCAGGTTATACTGGGGCATCGGCGAGGGCATCAGCAGGCGCGCATTCCAGCGGGCGAGGTCGGCGACCACCGCCGGGTGCTGATAGACCGCCTGGCTGACGGCGACTTCTTCCTCCAGCGTGTTGACGCCGAGAAACGGCAGTTCCAGCACGGTGATGGTGGGATTTTTGTCGCGGTGATAGCCGGCGCAGAACTGCGCCATCTCGAAGGCGCCGATGGAAATGCCGTCGAGGTTTTCCTTGTTCTTGGACAGGCCGCCATAGGAGATGTTGAGGGTGAATTCGCCGCCGGTCTTCTCGGCGACCAGTTCGGCGAGCTTCTCCACATGCTCGGTAAAGGCGCGCCGCTTGCCCCAGAGCGAGACGTTCCACTCGGTGGCCACGGCTTCGGCCGCGAAAGAGGCGGCAATGGCGGCGACCGCCAGGGTCGAAAGGGTTCTGTTCATGTGATCCTCCCAGATTCTCTGTCCGGGGAGGGTAGCAGAGGCGCGGGACAGGTCCAGATGTTTTTGCCCCGGCGAAATGCCCCCGCCGGAAAGTGATTTGTCCGCCGGCGAAAAATTGTTAAAGCCTGCGGCATGGTTCCGGGCCGCTATGCGGCGCAGACACGGCAGGGCATGCATGGAAATCCTGAACGATCTTTATATCGCCGCCGAAGACCACCTGCGATGCGCGGGGCCGGACTGGCCGGGCTTCATGGGCGCCTTTCGCGACCTCTGCGCCGCCGAGGCTGCGCTCTATACCACCGGATACAGCCCGGACGGGAGCGAGGTCCGGGCCTTTTCCATGATCGCCTCATCGGCGCCCAGGGTGACCGACGCCTATGTGCAGAAGCAGATCTACCGCTACCTCAGAGTGCCCGAAAACACGCTGGCCCCGCTGGAGCCGGCGCTGCGCAGCGACTATCTCAGCGATGCCGAGTTCGAACAGCCCGGCCCGGTGGCCGATTTCATGATCCCGGCGGGCATGTATCACCTGATCGCGGTGCCGGCGCTGCTGGCCGATGACAGCGTGACCACGCTCACCGCCTGGCGCGACAGGGGGGCGGCGAATTTCTCCGCCCTGGAAAAACAGCGCCTGGCCCTGTTCATGCGCCACTTGGTGGCGCTGGTGGGCGAGGAGAGCCTGGCGCTGGAAAAGCCGCGCCTGGAAGTCGCCGCCTTCGGCCGCCACTGGGGGCTGACCGAGAGCGAAACCGACCTGCTCGCGGCCCTGTTGCAGGGGCTGAGCCTGCGCGAGGCGGCCGAGCAGAGCGGGCGCTCCTACGGCACCGTGCGCTGGCACATGCAGAACATCCTGAGCAAGTGCCAGGTCGGCAGCCAGAAGGACCTGCTGCGCGAATTCTACGCCCTGATCCGGCGCTGAAGCCCCTTTACCGTGCCAGCACGGCCCCCTGCTTCTTCTGTTCACAAATATCCTGGGGGTCCGGGGGTGAAACCCCCGGCCAGGCGCGCGGCCGCCGGCACGAGGCGGCTCTGGCGCTCAGCCCTTCAGGATCGCCCGCCCCGGATAGACGGCGCTTTCGCCCAGCGATTCCTCGATGCGAATCAACTGGTTATACTTCGCCAGCCGATCCGAGCGCGAGAGGCTCCCGGTCTTGATCTGGCCGCAATTGGTGGCCACGGCGAGGTCGGCGATGGTGGCGTCCTCGGTCTCGCCCGAGCGGTGGCTCATCACGTTGGCAAAGCCCGCGCGATGGGCCATTTCCACGGCCCGCAGGGTCTCGGACAGGGTGCCGATCTGGTTCACCTTGACCAGCATCGCATTGGCGGATTTGCGCGCGATCCCCTCGGCGAGCCGCGCCGGGTTGGTCACGAACAAATCGTCGCCCACCAGCTGCACCCGCTCGCCCAGCGCCGCCGTGAGGGCGGCCCAGCCGTCCCAGTCATCCTCGGCCATGGCATCCTCGATACTGAAGATCGGGTAATCGGCCACCAGCGCGGCGATATAGTCCGCATTTTCGGCGCTGGTCAGGGTTTTTCCTTCTCCGGCAAGCACATAGCGTCCGTCCTTGAAGTACTCGGTGGCGGCGCAATCGAGCGCCAGCACGATGTCGTCGCCGGGCCTGTAGCCGGCCTTTTCGATCGCCTTCAGGATGAAGTCCAGCGCCTCGCGGCTGGAGGAGAGGGCCGGGGCGAAGCCGCCCTCGTCGCCGATCGAGGTGCTCAGCCCGGCTTCGGAGAGCGCGCCCTTGAGGGTGTGGAACACCTCCGCGCCCATGCGCACCGCCTCGCGGAGGCTGTCGGCGCCGACCGGGGCGATCATGAATTCCTGGATGTCGATCGGGTTGTCGGCATGTTCGCCGCCATTGAGGATGTTCATCATCGGCACCGGCAGCACCCGCGCCGCCGCCCCGCCCACATAGCGGTAGAGCGGCAGCGCCGAGACATCGGCCGCCGCCTTTGCCGCCGCGAGGCTCACGCCGAGGATCGCATTGGCGCCGAGGCGGGCCTTGTTGGGGGTGCCGTCAAGCTCGCACAGGGCCGCGTCGAGCGCTTCCTGATCGGTGGCGTCAAAGCCCGTGAGCATGTCGGCGATCTCGCCATTCACGGCCTCGACCGCGCCCAGCACGCCCTTGCCGCCATAGCGCCCCTTGTCGCCATCGCGCCGCTCCACCGCCTCATGCGCGCCGGTGGAAGCGCCCGAAGGCACGGCGGCGCGGCCCATGGTGCCGTCTTCAAGGGTTACGTCCACCTCGACGGTGGGATTGCCGCGGCTGTCGAGAATCTCGCGGGCGAAAATGTCGATGATCAAGCTCATGGGGGCCTCTTCTGGCTGGTTCTTGCAGCGCGTGCGACTCGCCCGCCTCTTAGCAGGCAGGGGCGGGAATGGGAACAGGGGCGGCGGGCAGCGGGACGAAATGCGCCCGGGAATGCGCGGATACGATTTTTCGCAGAAAAATCGGCGCCGGCCTCAGCGGTCGCGCTTGATCGGCACGCCGTAGAGTTCCAGCCGGTGGTCTCTGAGCTCGTAGCCGAGCTTTCTTGCGATGCGCTCCTGCAGGCGCTCGATTTCGGGGTCGCAGAATTCGATCACCTCGCCGGTATTCATGTCGATCAGGTGGTCATGGTGCTCGCGGTCGGCCTTTTCGTAGCGCGCGCGCCCGTCGGCGAATTCGTTGCGCAGCAGGATCCCGGCTTCCTCGAACAGCTTCACCGTGCGGTAGACGGTGGCGATGGAAATGCCCGGGTCGATGGCGGCGGCGCGGGCGTGGAGCGCTTCCACGTCCGGGTGGTCGCGGTGGGCGGTTTCCAGCACTTTGGCGATCACCCGGCGCTGCTCGGTCATGCGCAGGCCGTGCGAGAGGCATTTTTCGAGGATGGTTTCACTCATGGCTTGCTCCGCGGCGATGATAGCGGCTCGGGGCGGGGGTGAAAAGCGGG
>JALWTH010000400.1 GCA_027082975.1 Paracoccaceae bacterium
GCGCTGGGGCGGGGACGGGCACGGGCACGGGCACGGACTCGGGCGCGGGCGCCCCGGCGCTGATCGACCGACCGCAAAGCCCGGAGCGCGGGCAATTGCTGCGGGTGCTGGTAAGCGCCGGGGTGGTGGAGCAGGAAGCGCTGAACTTCCGCGGCATGGACCTTTCCTTTGCCGATGCGCGCCAGATACGGCTGATCCTGACCTCCATGCAGGGGGCGCAGCTGGCCTATGCCGACCTCTCCGGCGCGATTCTGCGCGAGGCCGACCTCAGCGCCGCCTATGCCGAGAATATCCGCCTGAACGGCGCGGTCATCCGCGACAGCCGCTTCGCGCCGGCAGTGCCGGGGGTCCTCAAGCCGCCATTCGGCGAAACCGATGGCGCGCCCGGCGCTGCCTTCCTGACCGGCGCCGATCTTTCCCGCGCCGAGATCCTGTCAACGACCTTTCGCGGGGCGGAACTGACGGCGGCGCGCTTCGAGGGCGCGCTGCTGGCAGGGGTGGACTTCTCCGGCGCGTCGCTGGCGGCGGCGAGCTTTCGCGACGCGGTGCTGATCGGGCTGCGCTTCGACGGGGCCAATCTGAGCTCGGTGGAGCTGGACGGGGCGGTGCTGTTTGGCGAAGACCCGCTGGCGAGCCTCGCCGCGGCGGCGGCGCAGGGGAGCTTTCGCGCGGACCGCTACGAGGCGCGGGAGATCACGCCGCAAGAGGCGCTGGATGTGGGCGTGGCCGGGGCCTATCTGGGCGCCGCGGACCTGTCTGCGCTCACCGGGGGCGCGCGCGCCTACCGGCTGATCCGGGTGAAGCCGTTCGGCCAGTGACGCGCGGGCGGCCGGGGGCGATTTTTCTGCGAAAAATCGGCTCCGCGCGGCGCGGCCCGGGGGCCAGAATGTCGCGGAAATGGTGCTGTTGCGGGGCCCGCCGCGGTGATGTGGCGCCGAATGCGCCGCGCGGGCGGATTTGGCAGGTTTTGGCGCGCGAAAGCCGGGCGTGGCACCCGCCCCGGTTTTCTGCGGAAAATCGTTTCCGCGCGGTGCGGTTCGGGGGCCCGGAACGTGGCAGAAACGGTGCTGTTGCAAAGCCGCGTCGCGGTGATGTGGCGCCGAATGCGCCGCGCGGGCGGATTTGGCAGGTTTTGGCGCGCGAAAGCCGCACGCGTCACCCGCCCCGGTTTTTCTGCGAAAAATCGTTTCCGCGCGGTGCGGTCCGGGGATCGGGGCGGGGTGCTTGTGCGGTTGCGATGCGGTGCAGAGAGAATGAAGCGCCCGCTATGGGCAGCCGGGCCTTTCAGGGCGGCGCTTTTCTCCTGCGCCGGAGCCCTTCGGCGGGGTGTCCCTGTCTGCCTCTGCATCCGGGTCGGTGCCCGGCACCGGGTCGTAGCC
This sequence comes from Paracoccaceae bacterium, assembly GCA_027082975.1. GTDB lineage: Bacteria > Pseudomonadota > Alphaproteobacteria > Rhodobacterales > Rhodobacteraceae > JAAEUB01. The sequence continues at coordinate 1,380 of JALWTH010000400.1, forward strand.
CGCGCCGCCCAGCGGGTGGCAGCGCCCGATGCGGCGCAGCGCCAGGATGCTGCCGCGGATGGCGCCGTGCCTTTCCAGCGCTTCCAGCGCATAGGCGCTGCAGGTGGGCTGGTAGCGGCAGCCATGGCCGACCCAGGGGCTGAGCAGCAGCCGGTAGGCGCGTACCGGAAAAGCGAGGATATGGGCGAAAGGGGACATGGGGCGCCTCGTTGCTCACTCTCATATAGGCGCCGGGCGCGGGGCGGGCAATGCTGCCCGCCCCACTCGGTCAGTATCCGCCCTTGCGCCGGCTCTCGGGCAGGCCGGCGATCTTGCCGCCCTGTTTGGACGGGTCGAGCGGGAACAGGGCGTAGAGGTCGCTCTGCTTGATCTTCTCGCCCCATTGGGCGCTCATCGCCTTGATGATGGTGCGGGTATTGGGCTGGTTGCCGTGGTTTTCGAAATATTCCTCGCGCAGGTAGTTGATCACGTCCCAGTGCCTGTCGGTGAGTTCGATCCCCTCGGCTTCGGCCATGGCTTTGGCGACGTCTTCGTTCCAGTCGTCGGTATTTTCCAGGTAGCCTTTTTCGTCGGTGGCGATGGCGGTGCCGTTGACTTCGAGTGTCATGTTGCGCTCCTCTCCTGAATTCGTGGGGACATAATAACACATTTGAATACTAAAATGTAAGGGGGTGAGTGCCGGAGGTTTCACGCCCCGGACCCGCACTATTGCCGGGGGTTTCACACCCCCGGACCCCCGTGGAGTACTTGTGGAAAGATGAAAGGGTCAGTCGTGCAGGCGGGAGAGGGCTTTTTCGAGGTCGGCCTGCATTTCGGCGAAGGGGCGGGTGGCGGTCAGGTGTTTGCGCGCGATCAGGACGTAATCCCAGCCGGGCCGGCCGGATGCGGGCAGGGTGAGGCGGGCGAGTGCGCGCAGGCGGCGCTTGGCGCGGTTGCGGGTGATGGCGTTGCCGACCTTTTTCGAGGCGGTGACGCCGAAGCGGATGGCGTGGCCGTCGGGATCGCGGCGCTTGCGTGCCTGCAGGATGAAGCCGGGAGTCACCTGCTTGCGGGCGCGGGCGGCGGCGAGGAAATCGGCGCGTTTTTTCAGCTTTTGCAGGCACGCCAAAGCCGCCGGTGGCTGGTGCTCCGGCGGCTTGCGGTCGTTTCTGTCCTGCGGCGCGGCTATGGCGCTCAGGCGCTCAGCCTCTTGCGGCCCCGGGCGCGGCGCGCGTTGAGGATCTTGCGCCCGGCCTTGGTGGCCATGCGGGCGCGAAAGCCGTGGCGGCGCTTGCGCACCAGGTTGGAAGGTTGGAATGTGCGTTTCATCGCCCGTCTCCGTCTCGGCGCGCGAATCCGCGGATTCGGCGCTGCGTGAATTTCCAGACCCTGCCTATAGGCTGCAATCGGCGCCTAGTCAAATGCCTCTTGCGCGCTTCGGCGCCTGCCTCACCCCGCATCAAGCGCCCGTGAGGGGGCTGGGAAAATGGCGCGGGGGGGCTATGTTGGGCGGGACACGGTTTCGGAGACCCCGATGAACGAGCAATCCCCCTCCCCTGCCCATCCGCTGCTCAGGCGCCTGCCGCTGGCGGTCATGGCGGGGGCGGCGATGGTGGGCGCCTTTGTCCTGCGCGACCGGCTCGGCTTTGACGCCCTGGCGGAGCATCGCGCCGCGCTCATCGCCCTGCGCGATGCCCATTACCTGCTGGCGGTGGCGGGCTTCATTGGCGCCTATGTGGCGATCGTCGCCTTTTCGCTGCCCGGCGCCACCGTGGCGACGCTGACCGGGGGGTTTCTGTTCGGCACCTTTCCGGGGGTGCTATTCAATGTCACCGGGGCCACGCTCGGCGCGGTGCTGCTGTTTCTGGCCGCGCGCTGGGGGCTGGGGGAGCGGCTGGCTGCGCGGATGGAGGCTTCGCGCGGCAGGGCAGGGCGGATCAAGGCCGCCATCGACGAAAACCAGTGGTCGGTGCTGTTCCTGATCCGGCTGGTGCCGGCGGTGCCGTTTTTCGTCGCCAACCTGCTGCCGGCGCTGGTGGGGGTGCCGCTCCACCGCTTCGCGGTCACCACCTTTCTGGGGATCCTGCCCGGGGCGCTGGTCTATACATCGGTGGGCGCGGGGCTGGGCGAGGTCTTTGCCCGGGGCGCGCGGCCCGATCTCGGGGTCATCTTCGAGCCGCCGGTATTGCTGCCGCTGCTGGGGCTTTGCGCGCTGGCGGCGCTGCCGGTGGCGGTGAAGGCCCTGCGCAAGGGGCGCGTGGCATGAGCCGGGGCGAAGAGGTCAGGGCCGATCTCTGCGTGATCGGCGCCGGGGCGGGCGGGCTTTCGGTGGCCGCCGGGGCGGCGCAGATGGGCGCGCGGGTGGTGCTGCTGGAGGGCGGCGAGATGGGCGGCGACTGCCTCAATCACGGCTGCGTGCCCTCCAAGGCGCTCCTGCATGCGGGCCGCGCCGGGATGGGCTGGCAGGCGGCGCGCGCCCATGTGGCGCAGACCATCGCCGCCATCGCGCCGCATGATTCGCAGGCGCGGTTCGAAGGGCTCGGGGTGCGGGTGATCCGCGCATATGGCGCCTTTGCGAGCCGCGACGTGGTCGAGGCCGGGGCCTCCCGCATCCGCGCGCGCCGCTTCGTCATCGCCACCGGCTCTTCGCCCTTCGTGCCGCCGATTGCCGGGCTCGAGCGCGTGCCCTACGAGACCAACGAGACCATCTTCCGCCTCGCCGAAAGGCCCGGCCACCTGCTGGTGATCGGCGGCGGGCCGATCGGCATGGAAATGGCCGAGGCGCACCGGGCGCTGGGCTGTGAAGTCACGGTGCTCGAGGGGGCGCGGGCGCTGGGGCGCGAGGACCCGGAGCTTGCAGCGCGGGTGATCGAGGCCGAGCGCGCGCGCGGAATCGCGATCGAGGAGGGCGTGCTGGCGGCCGAGGTCCGGGGCCGGGCCGGGGTCATCGAGGTGGTGGCCGAGGACGGGCGCACCTTTGCCGGCACCCATCTGCTGGTGGCGGTGGGGCGGCGGGCCAATACCGCGCGGCTGGGTCTCGAAGCCGCCGGGGTCGAGACCACGCGCACGGGCATCCGGGTGGATGCGTCCTTGCGCACCAGCAACCGGCGCATATACGCCATCGGCGATGTGGCGGGGGGCGGGCAGTTCACCCATCTTGCGGGCTATCACGCGGGCGTGGTGCTGCGCTCGGCCCTGTTTGGCCTGCCCGCCCGCGCGCGCGCCGCGCATATCCCGCGCGCCACCTATACCGACCCGGAGCTGGCCCAGGTCGGGCTCAGCGAGGCCGAGGCGCGCGCGGCGCATGGCGACCGGCTCGAGGTGGTGCGTTTCGATTTCGCCGGGAACGACCGCGCCGTGGCCACCGGGCAGACCGGCGGGCTGGTCAAGGCGATGGTGGTGCGCGGGCGCCCGGTGGGGGTGTCGATCGTCGGCCCCGGCGCGGGCGATCTGATCGCCCTCTGGGCGCTGGTGCTGGCAAATCGGCTGAAAATGTCCCATGTTGCGGCCATGGTCGCGCCCTATCCGAGCATGGGCGAGACCGCGAGGCAACTGGCCGGGGCCTACTTTGCCCCGCGCCTGTTCGAAAGCGCGCGGGTGAAGGGGATTGTTCGATTCGTGCAACGTTTCCTTCCCTGAACGGGTGCTGAACGGGGCAGAGAGAGGAAAAATGTGCTGAATTCGCTATCCGGCCGGTTCCTGATCCTGACCATCGCCTTTGTCATGCTGGCCGAGGTGCTGATCTTCGTGCCTTCGGTCGCGCGCTTCCGGCAGGACTATCTGCGCGAGCGCCTCGAGCGCGCGCAGATCGCCTCGCTGGTGCTGCTGGCCGATGACATGATTTCGCCGAAGCTGGAAAAGGAACTGCTGGCCAATGCCGGGGTCTACAACGTGGCGCTGCGCCGCGACGAGGCCAGCGAACTGATCCTGTCCTCGCCGATCCCGCATATGGTGGACCGGACCATCGACCTGCGCGCGCAGACGCCCCTCACCCTGATGCGCGACGCCCTGCGCCGGCTGCTGACCGGCGAAAACGAGATCATCCGCGTGATCGGCCGGCCCGTGCGCATGGGCGGCAGGCAGATCGAGGTCACCATGCAGACCGCGCCCCTGCGCCGGGCGATGCTCGATTACGGGCTCAACATCCTGCTGCTGTCGGCGGTGATCTCGGCGATCACGGCGCTGCTTCTGTTCCTGGCCGTGCGCCGGCTGATGGTGCGCCCGATCCGCAGCGTGGTCGGGTACATGCAGGCCTATGCCGAGGCGCCGGAGGATGCCCGGCGCATCATCGCGCCCGGCGCCGGGGTGCGCGAATTGCGCGAGGCCGAGGAGGCGCTGCACGACCTGCAGACCGAGCTGACCGGCGCGCTCAGGCAGAAGGAGCGCCTCGCCCAGCTCGGCGGCGCCGTGGCGCGGATCAGCCACGACCTGCGCAACATCCTGACCACCGCCCAGCTCTTTGCCGACCGCATGGAAGCCAGCCAGGATCCCGGCGTGCAGCGCGCCGCGCCCAAGCTGGTGAACTCGATCTCGCGCGCGGTCAACCTGTGCGAAAGCACGCTCGCCTTCGGCAAGGCCGAGGAGCCCGCGCCCTCGCTCACCCGGGTGGCGCTGGCCGAGGTGGCCGAGGAGGTGTTTGACAGCGAGCGGCTGAGCGCCGGAGAAGCGGCGATTTCCTACGGCGTGGACATCCCCGCCGGCATGGTGCTGCGCGCCGACCCGGAGCAGCTTTACCGGATCCTCTCGAACCTCGTGCGCAATGCCCGCCAGGCGATCGGCGCGGCGGGCGGGGAAGGGGAGGTCGTCATCTCCGCCAGCGAAGACGCGCGCGAGTGGGTGATCCGCGTCGCCGATACCGGGCCGGGTCTGCCGCAAAAGGCGCGCGAGGCGCTGTTTCAGCCCTTTGCCGGCACCACCCGCAGGGGCGGCAGCGGGCTGGGGCTGGCGATCGCCGCCGAGCTGGTGCGCGGCCATGGCGGGCGGCTGGAGCTGGAAAGCACCGGCGAGAGCGGCACGGTCTTTGCCATCCACCTGCCCAAGGGGCTCGAGGGCGCATGACGTGAGGAGAGTTTCAGGGGCCAGTGCTTTCAGGGGCCAGTGACTTGACGTGCAAACGGGCATGAAATATGTCCACTAACCGTTGAGCGGGCGTTGTGTAGTGGTAAGACCTCAGCCTTCCAAGCTGATGACGCGGGTTCGATTCCCGCCGCCCGCTCCATCTCCCGGCCCATCACCCGCACCGTCGTCTGGCCCATCACCCGCACCGTCGCCGGCCGGGCGCCTCTGCCCCGGCCCCGGCTTCTCCAGCGCTTCCGCTCAGCGGCCGGCGCCCGATTTTTCTGCGAAAAATCGTAACCGCCCGAGATGAAGATTTCGTGAATGGTTCCGGCATCGGGCCTGCCGCATGCGCCACCTGTCCCGCCGGCAGCCCCGATCCGCCCGGCGCGCCGCGCCGCCACCGAAATCACCACCGCAATCGCCACCGCCACCGCTGCATGCGCGCTTCCCGGATGATTTTCCTGAAATTTTCCGCATCCGGTCTTGTTGCTGCCGTTTTTGGGTGGTTTGCTCGCCGCACCCGCCCCTGTGGGCGCCCGGGGCAGGGCGGCTGAAGGCGCGGCTGAGGGTGCGTTTGAAGGTGCAGGGACAGAGAGCATGAAGATCGTTGTCGTCGGGATCGGTTATGTGGGCGTGTCCAACGCCGTGCTGCTGGCGCAGAACCATTCGGTCGTGGCGGTGGACCTTTCCGCCGAAAAGGTGGCGCGGCTCAACCGGGGCATTTCGCCGGTGGATGACGACGATATCGACGAATACCTGGCCAGCGGCCGGCTCGATCTCAGCGCCACGACCGATGCCGCCGCCGCCTGTGGCGAGGCCGATTTCGTCATCATCGCCACGCCCACCGATTACGACCCGGTGGACAATTACTTCGACACGTCCAGCGTCGAGGCGGTGGCCGGGCAGGTGCTGGCGGCCTCGGACAAGGCGGTGATCGTCATCAAGTCCACGGTGCCGGTGGGCTTCACCGAGGCGCTGAATGCGCGCCTTGGCACCGACCGGATCATCTTCAGCCCCGAATTCCTGCGCGAGGGCAAGGCGCTCCACGACAACCTGCACCCCTCGCGCATCGTCGTCGGCGACCGGGGCGCGCGCGGGCGCGCCTTTGCCGCGCTGCTGGCCGAGGGGGCGCTGGACGAGGACATCCCGACCCTGTTCACCGGGCCGACCGAGGCCGAGGCGATCAAGCTCTTTGCCAATACCTACCTCGCCATGCGGGTGGCATTCTTCAACGAGCTCGACTCCTACGCGCTCTCGCGCGGGCTGGACGCGCGCCAGATCATCGAGGGGGTGGGGCTCGATCCGCGCATCGGCTCGCACTACAACAACCCCTCCTTCGGCTATGGCGGCTATTGCCTGCCCAAGGATACCAAGCAGCTGCTGGCCAATTACTCGCAGGTGCCCCAGAGCCTGATCGGCGCCATCGTCGAGGCCAACCGCACGCGCAAGGATTTCATCGCCGAGCAGGTGCTGGCGCGCCGGCCGAAGGTGGTCGGGATCTACCGGCTGGTGATGAAGGAGGGCTCGGACAATTTCCGCCAGTCCTCGGTGCAGGGGATCATGAAGCGGATCAAGGCCAAGGGGATCGAGGTGATCGTCTACGAGCCGGCGATGGAGGCGAGCCACTTCTTCAATTCGCGGGTGGTCAACGACCTCGACGCCTTCAAGTCCGAGGCCGACCTGATCGTCGCCAACCGCAACCATCCCGACCTCGAAGACGTGGCCGACAAGCTCTTTACCCGCGACATTTTCGGCGAAAGCTGAGGCAGGCGCCCGATTTTTCGCAGAAAAATCGCCGCCGCATACTCCTCGCCCTGCAAGCGCATCCCGGGCGGGTGGGCGCGTCTGTGGTGCCGGCCGGGCCCGGTTTCGACTCTCGCGCAGGATTTCGGCGACGATTTCCCTGCCCGAGCGCCAGCCATGCTCCGGCCCTGCCATCGTCGCTACGAAGGTGGCGTTTTCGGTGTCGCGGGCCTCATGGGGCACCCAGGTGAGGCGCAAATCGGTGCCTGAACCCGTGCCGCTCAGGGCACGGGTCACCTCGCCGCGAAACACCCGCGGCCAGTTCTCCACCGGTGGCGCGCCGGGTGTGGTCCAGTCCTCTCCGACCCCTTCCGCAACCACACCAGCCGGGCCCCTTTCTCGATCTCGAGAAACTCGAAGCGCTCGCGAAACGACGCCCCTTCATGCGCTTCTCGTTGAGCCAGAGACCGCCGGGACGCAGCTCAAGCCTGCGGACCACACTTTCCGCCCCGGATCCGTACCAGCGTGCCAGCAAGTCCCTTTCTGCAAAGCGGCGCCAGAGCGCATCGCGCGGGCTGGAAAACTGCATTCGAGTACCAGAGCGGGCATGTCGGCGGGCATGTCGGTGGGTATGGCGGTGTCCTTTGCTCCTGTGGCCCGAGGCGGGCCGGCGCGGCGGGGCGTCGGCACGACGGGGAGCCGGCGAGGGGGCGGCGGCGGGAGCGTATACGCGCGGCCCGGGCGCGCCAGGCGTTTTCGCGTTGTCGCCGCGGATTGAAAAGGGAAGTCCGCCGAGCCGGGATATTCGGTGGCGGCAATTGCCGAGGGTGGGGCAAGGAGTCGATTTTCCCTGAAAAATCGTTGCCGGGCAGGGTGGTGAATGGCCGGTTTCGCCCGCTGGCGCGGGCGACCGGGGGCGGATTTTGCCTTCGGCAAAATCCGCCCGGCCCAACCATCCGCCCTCCGGCAGGGGAGCGGATGGGCGGGAGCGCTTTCGGGGGGAGCCGTTCAGAGGCCGAAGCCCGTATAGGGCAGGAAGCTGACCGGATCGCCGGGGCGGATCTCTTGCGCGGGTTCGCCGAGCTCCACCAGCCCGTCGGCCCAGGAGAGCCCGGAGATGCGCCCGGAGCCCTCGGAGTGGAACGCCTCCACCCTGCCATCCGCCTTCAGCCGGGCGCGCAGATATTCGCGCCGGCCTGCCTTCTTGGTCTTCTCGAAGGCCGCAGGCAGGCTCAGGCGCGTGGGCTCGCGCCAGCCGGCGCCGGCAAGCGTGCTGAGCGCCGGGCGGGCAAAGATCAGCGCGGTGACAAGGGCGGCGACCGGGTTGCCGGGCAGGCCGAAGACGGGCTTGCCGGCCCACATGGCCAGCACCAGCGGGCGGCCGGGCTTCAGCGCCACGCGCCAGGTGGCGAGCGTGCCTTCCTCGCCGAGCAGGGCGGAGACGTGGTCTTCGTCGCCCGCCGAAGCGCCGCCGGAAGTGAGGATCACGTCGGCCCGCGCGGCGGCGTCGTCGAGCGCAAGGCGCAGGGCAGCGCGGTCGTCCTTCACATGGCCGAGGTCCACCGGCGCGTATCCCCAGCGCTCGGCCAGCGCCAGCAGCATCGGGCGGTTGGCGTCATAGGTGGCCGAGGGGGCGAGCGTGCTGCCCGGCGCCACGATCTCGTCGCCGGTCGAGAGCACGCCGACGCGCAGGCGCTGGCGCACCTGCAGGCGGGCCAGCCCCAGCCCGCTCAGCAGGGCGATGTCCGGCGGGCGGATGATATGGCCCGCGGGCAGGGCAAGGGCGCCGGCCTCCACATCCTCGCCCGCGCGCCGGGCATTGGCGCCAGCCTTCAGCCCCGCGCCAAAGCGGATGCGCCCGCCCTCAAGGCTCACGTCCTCTTCCATCACCACGCTATCGACCCCTTCGGGCAAAAGCGCGCCGGTGAGGATGCGGATCGCATGGCCCGCCGGCACCTGCCCCGTGAAAGGCGCGCCCGCGGCGGCGCGGCCCTCGACGAGCGGCAGGACCGCCTCGCCCTCGGGCAGGCTGGCATGGGCAAAGCCGTAGCCGTCCACCGCCGAATTGGCCCCCGGCGGGTTGGCGCGCAGCGCCCTGTGGTCGCGCGCAAGGATGCGGCCGAGGGCGGCGGCGGTGTCGACCTCCTCTTCGCCCATGACCGGGGCGAGGCTTGCGCGCAGGCGGGAAAGCGCCTCGTCCACCGGGGTCCAGGAGACGCCCGGCGGCAGGGCGAAGCAATCGTCCCTGAGCGGGCTGGCGATGGTGCTGGCG
>JALWTH010000401.1 GCA_027082975.1 Paracoccaceae bacterium
AAAAGGCCCCTGAGATGAAGCGCCTGCACCGCCCTGCGGGTCCGGCGGATTTGCTCCCTGAATGCGTTGCAAGTCCTTGAAATAGAGCCACTATTCCTGCGGTCTTGCGCCTGTTCAGGAAGCAAATATGCCGGACTGTGAACGTGGGATTGATGGGTCCTGAGCCTAGCCTGCTCGCAATTGATTTCCTATTGCCCAAGCTTTTGACAGGAGGATAGCTTATGCCCATTTCACGCCGCCAGACCCTTCTCGGCCTGCCCGCAAGCCTTGCCGCCGCCACGCTCCTTCCCGCGCCGCTCTTGGCCAGCGCCGCGCAGATGGTCATGCGCGATGCCCGGCTTCAGGGCATGATGCGCGAGGCGATCACGGGTTCTCTTTACAATATCGGTCTTCCCTGGGAGGCGGTGCGTGTCGGCTTCCCCCTCGGCGGGATGCCGCGCCCCACTGCCGGGCTCGACAGCCGGTTTGCCGATTTCGGATTTGACTGGGGCAGCGGCGGCTTTGTCAACGGGCCGCGCGTCCCCGACGATCTGTTCAGCAGGATCCAGCCCCTGGGCGGCCCGCTCGACATGAGCCCGCAGGAAATGGACAGCCTCCTGCGCGGCCTGAGGGAATTTCAGAAGGGCCTGGACGCCTTGCGCAGCAAGAGCATTGACCCCGTCCTGGCGCTTGGCGTTGCAACCTTTGGGGTAGGTGTTTTTACCTTGGCCGTAACATTCGTGGGGGTGGTATGGACCATCGGGTACGACGTCTACACGGAGTATCAGGAAGCGCGCCGGCAAGAAGATGAGGAGCGTGCCGAAATCAACCGAACGATCCGGTTCGAGCCCCAGAAGGCCCCCGAGGGTGAGGGATTCTGGGACCCGACCATCCGCTACCCGGATATCTTCCCCCCGATTTACCGGGTCGTCGTCGCGGCGGATCGGGGCATGGCCGAAGCGGGGCTTGTCGTGAAGGGCAATGCCGAGCGCCGGGCGCAGATATCCTTCGATCTGCATGAAAAGGGCATGAACGTCACCACCGCGATTGCGGTCGGGCGGCAGGCCCCGACCGTGCTGCGCCATTCGCTGAGGCCGTGACATGCGGCTCTCCCGGGCGCTGTGGGCGGCGATTTTTCTGCGAAAAATCGTGCCTCCGGCGGGAGTATTTGGGCCAAGATGAAAGGGGTCAGTCCTGCTGCGCGCGGGGTCGCGACTGGGGCAGGGCGGGGACGGGGCCGAGCAGGGAGGTGGTGCAGCTTTCGCCGGTTTCGCGCCACATGGGCACGTTGAGGCTCATTTCGCAACGCGCCATGAAGGCGCGGCCGTCCACATAGAGGCAGATGGTCTGGCCCAGTTCGACCCGTCCGCCGCTCCGGTCGGTGCAATAGCAGTCGATCACCTTGCCGTCGGGCAGCACGATATCGGCATGGAGGGGGCTTGCCAGCAGGGCAAGCAGGGATGCCATGCGTTTCATGGGCGCAGTATAGCACGCTTGCGCCCCTTGACCAAGCCGGCCCGATGGGGGACAGGTGCGCCATGGTACCTTTGGACAAACTTGAGGCGATCACCCGGCGGTTCGAGTTTCTCGAGGCGCGGATGGGCGCGGGGCTTTCGGGGGATGAATTCGCCGCCGTCGGGCGCGAATATGCCGAGCTTCGCCCGGTGGTCGAGGAGATCGCCGCCTATCGGGGGCTGCTCGCCGAGATCGAGGGCGCCGAGGCGATGCTGGACGATCCCGAGATGCGCGATCTGGCCGAGGCCGAGCTGGTCGATCTGCGCGCGCGTCTGGAGGCGGCCGAGCGGTCGGTGCGGCTCGCGCTTCTGCCGCGCGATGCGGCCGATGCGCGCCCGGCGATGATCGAGATCCGCCCCGGCACCGGCGGCGAGGAGGCGGCGCTCTTTGCCGGTGATCTCTTGCGCATGTATCAGCGCTATGCGGAGGCGCGCGGCTGGAAGTTCGAGATCATCGAGGCGCAGGCGAGCGAGCTTGGCGGGATCCGCGAAGTGGTGGCGCATGTGAAGGGCGAGGGGGTGTTTGCCCGGCTCAAATACGAAAGCGGCGTGCATCGGGTGCAGCGGGTGCCCGAGACCGAATCCGGCGGGCGGATTCACACCTCGGCGGCGACGGTCGCGGTGCTGCCGGAGGCCGAGGATGTGGATATCCGGATCGAGCCGGGCGACATTCGCATCGACACGATGCGCGCGTCCGGCGCCGGCGGTCAGCATGTCAACACCACCGATTCGGCGGTGCGCATCACCCATCTGCCCACCGGCATCGTGGTGACTTCGAGCGAGAAGAGCCAGCACCGCAACCGCGAGATCGCCATGCAGGTGCTCAAGGCGCGGCTTTACGATCTGGAGCGTCAGAAGGCGGATGCGGAGCGCGCCGCCGACCGGCGGGCGCAGGTGGGATCGGGCGACCGCTCCGAGCGCATCCGCACCTACAATTTCCCCCAGGGGCGGGTGACCGACCACCGCATCGGCCTCACGCTCTACCGGCTCGCCGAGGTGATGGCGGGCGATCTCGACGAGATCATCGACGCGCTGATTGCCGAGACCCAGGCGCGCCAGCTGGCCGAGATGGAATGAGCCGGACCCTGCGCGAGGTGCTGGCCGGGGGCGCGCGGGGGCTGGCGGCGGCAG
>JALWTH010000402.1 GCA_027082975.1 Paracoccaceae bacterium
GAATTCGCCGGCGCTCCAGGGGCGCGAATCGGCAAAGGCGGCGGCGTGAAGCCGGGCAAGCCGCTCGGCTGTCACGGCAGGATCACCGGCGGCGCGTCGCGCGCGGCTGCGGCGTCGGGCGCGCGCGCATAGAGGGGCGCGGGGCGGGGCGCGGCCGCGTCGCGCCGCTCCAGCGCCAGCCTGGCGATATTGGCGATGCGCGCTTCGGCCGGGCAATCCTGCTGGCGCAGCAATGGCGCATCGAGCCCGGCCAGCGCCGCTTCGTCCACCAGCGCCGGCGCGCCCGCCCCACCCGGACCGAGCCGCTGCAGCCAGACCTGCCCGCGCGGCGCCGGCACCGCCACCCAGAGCGGGCGGGCCGCCTCTCCCGCCGCCGCCTCGAACGCGCTCACCCCCACCGCCGGGATCTTCAGCGCCATCGCCAGCCCGCGCGCGGCGGCGACGGCAATGCGAATGCCGGTGAAGTTGCCCGGGCCGATGCCCACGCCGATCACGTCGAGATCGCCCCAGACGAGACCCTCGGCGGCCAGCATTTCCTCGAGCATCCCGAACAGGTGCTCGGCCTGCCCGCGCGCCATCTCGTCGATCCGTGTCACCACCCTGCCGCGCGCGGCCAGCGCCGCCGCGCAGGCCGCCTGCGAGGTGTCAAATGCCAGCGCGACCGCCACGCTTCCGGCCCCGGTCAGGGCTGGACCGGGCGCACTTCGCTTACTTCGGGGATGTAATGCTTGAGCAGGTTCTCGATACCCATCTTCAGCGTCAGGGTCGAAGACGGACAGCCCGCGCAGGCGCCCTGCATATGCAGGTAGACCACGCCACGGTCAAAGCCGTGAAAGGTGATGTCGCCGCCGTCCTGCGCCACGGCCGGGCGCACCCTTGTATCAAGCAACTCCTTGATTCGAGAGATGATCTCCCCATCTTCACCACCCGCCTCATGGGCCGCGTGACCCGGTGCCGCCGCCCCCTCGATCGCCGGCTGGCCGGATTGGAAATGCTCCATGATCGCCCCCAGAACCGACGGCTTGAGATGGTCCCACTCTACCGCGTCCGCCTTGGTCACGGTGATGAAATCGGCGCCGAGAAACACGCCCTCCACCCCCTCGACCCGGAATATCCGGTAGGCAAGCGGGGAGGTCGATGCCTCGTCCGCCGAGGTGAAATCCGCCGTGCCCGTGCCCAGAACCGTCTGTCCGGGGAGAAACTTGAGCGTTGCGGGGTTCGGGGTGTTTTCGGTCTGGATGAACATATGGCTTACCTTTTCTGTTGGGTTTCATATGCCCATGCGCCGGCGGCATGTCAAGTTTCTGGAACGATTCCAGATGCCTTTCATCTTTCGCCAAATACTCCCGCCGGAGGCCCGATTTTTCTGCGAAAAATCGTCTCCTGCCTAGGGTCAGGACCCATAGCCTAACCGTCGGCGCGGATGCGGGCGTTTTGCGGGTCATGGGGGCTGTCTTCGGTGATCTCTGCATCCCACAGCCGGTCGAACATCTTTACCTTCAGCTTCTGCCCCACCTTCGCCAGATCCGGGCGCAGATAGCCCATGGCGATCGACTTGCCGAACACCACCGACCAGCCGCCCGAGGTCAGGCGCCCGACACGCTCCTTCCCGTGATAGAGCGCCTCGCGGCCCCATGGGTCGGCGTCTTCGGGGCCATCCACCAGCAGGGTGACGCATTGGCTGCGAATGCCGGCCTCAAGCATCGCCGCCTTGCCGTGGAAGTCCTTGTCGAGGTCCACGAAGCGCTCGAGCCCCGCTTCCAGGGGCGTGGCGTCGCGGCCCAGTTCGGTGCCGAAGGCGCGGTAGCTCTTCTCCTGCCGGAGCCAGTTCTGCGCGCGCGCGCCGACCAGCTTCAGCCCGTGTCTCTCGCCCGCCTCCAGCAGCCGATCCCAGAGGTGGTTCTGCATCTCGATGGGGTGGTGCAGTTCCCAGCCCAGCTCGCCGGTATAGGCGACGCGGATCGCTTCGACCGGGACCATGCCCAGTTCGATCCGCCTGGCGGAAAGCCAGGGGAAGCGTTTGTTGGACAGGGCCGTTTGCGGCTCCGCATCGCGGATCAGATCCTTGAGCAGGTCACGGGATTTCGGCCCCGCCACGGCAAAGACACCGTGCTGCGTGGTCACGTCCTGGATCTCGATATAGCCGAATTCCTCCGCCTTGTCCTCGGCGGCCTTACGCAGGAAATCGGCGTCATAGGCGGCCCAGGCCCCGGCGGAGACCAGGTAATATTCGCTCTCGGCGCGGCGGACGATGGTATATTCGCTGCGGGTGGTGCCGGCGGAGGTCAGCGCATAGGTGAGGCCGATCCGGCCCACGCGCGGCAGGCGGTTGCAGGTGAACCAGTCGAGAAAGGCGGTGGCGCCGGGGCCCTTGACCACATGTTTGGCGAAGGCGGTGGCGTCGATCAGCCCCACGCCCTCGCGAATGGCGCGGGCTTCCTCCACCGCGTATTGCCACCAGCCGCCGCGGCGGAAAGAGCGCGTCTTTTCGTCGAAATCGGCGGGCGCGTCCTTTGGCCCGTAGTAATTGGGCCGCTCCCAGCCGTTCACCTGCCCGAACTGCGCCCCCAGCGCCTTCTGACGGTCATAGGCCGGGGCGGTGCGCAGGGGGCGGC
>JALWTH010000403.1 GCA_027082975.1 Paracoccaceae bacterium
ATCAGCCCCATCGCCACCACGGTCGCGCCGACGATGCCGGTGGTCGCCGCCAGCAGCGCGCCCACGAACACCACCGAGATGCCCAGGCCCCCCGGCACCGGGCCGAACAGCTGCGCCATGGTCACCAGCAGGTCTTCGGCGATCTTCGACTTCTGCAGCATGATGCCCATGAAGATGAACAGCGGCACCGCGATCAGCGTGTCGCGCTCGGGCACCCAGTAGACGCTGCGCAGGTTCGTCACCCCGGCGCTGAGCCATTGCCAGGGATTGCCGGCAAAGAAATAGGCGCCCGGGTCGCCGGTGGCGACATAGCCCGCCGCGCCCGCAAGAATGATGGTCAGAATCGCCGATCCCGGCAGGGCGAAGGCCACCGGAAAGCCCGAGCCCAGCGCCGTCGCCATCAGGATCACCAGTACGATCAGGAAGAACAGTTCCATGTCAGCAGGTCCTCTTGCAGAGCGGCATCAGTGTGAGGAAACGTCATAGGAGCGATGCCCCGGCTCGTCGCGCCAGTCGGCAACCGAGTCGAACAGCATCACCACGAATTCGATCAGCATGGTGATGCCGAAGATCCCGAGAAAGGCGGCCATCTGGTATTTCACATACATGCCGATGCCGCCGGTCTGGGTGATCTCGAAATTCATCACCGGGCTGTTGATGATCGAATGGGTGCCGGAAAAGCCCACTGCCAGCACCGTCCAGGCGGTGGTCATGCCCAGCAGGATCACGCCGACCACGTTGAACAGCCCCTTTCTGCGCGGGCTCAGCCCGGCATAAAAGACATCGACCCGCACATGCCCCTCTTCGTAGAGCGTATAGGCCGAGGCCAGCAGGAACAGAGCCGAATACCAGTAGCGCACCAGGTCGCCCATGAAAGCCTGTTCGTAGGAGAACACGAAGCGGGTGATGACGATCGCCAGTTCGGCAAGGATGATCAGCAGCGCCAGCCAGATGAAGCCGAGCGAGCGGGAGAAAAGGGCGACGACGAAGCCCAGCACCACCAGCGGCAGGTGGAAGTAGATGCCGATGAAATCGGGGCGCTGGAAGTTCAGCACCGCTTCGCGGGCCATGAAGATGTCAAGGATCTTTTCCACCCGCAGAAAGGCGATGGTCATGTCGGCCAGCCCGACGAACAGGATGCCGAAATAGAAGCCGCGCAGCAGGTAGGCGTTGAAGCGGTGGATGCGCCAGGCGTCCCAGCGCAGCGAATTCCGCCTGGTGTTGAGCGACCAAGCGACGCCCGCTCCGATGCAGACCAGATAGATCACCAGGGGCACCAGCGCCCCCTCGCCCCCGGTCAGCATATCCGCGGTGGACGCCATGGCGAAGCCCACATTCAGCACGTTGACGATCAGAAAGGCCGCCAGCGCCCCCAGCATCCCCCAGCCAAAGGCGCGCACCAGCGGCGCCGGATTGCCGAATTGCTCGACGCCTTCGGGCAGATCGGTCACGGACATCTCCCCCCCACTTGCTGTTCAGACTCGCCCCATCCCGCGGCAAAAGCGCAGGCCGGGCGGCCATGTTATTGGAAACTTATGGAAAAAGCGGGGCCCGAAAGCCCCGCTCGATCTGTGTATCGGCTGCGATCAGCCCTCGTCGAGGCCGAGCACGCGGTTGCGCTGGGCGGTGAACTGGCCCTGCATCAGCGCCATGGACTGGCCGATCTCGCGCAGCGCCTTCTGGAAGGCATCGTCCACCTCGGCGGCCAGGGCCGACTTGGCGCGGGTCTCTTCGAACACCTCGGCCGCGGCCTCGCCGAAGGCATCCCAGATGTCTTCGCCATAGGAGGCCACCTGCACGCCCTGCTCGTTGATGAGCTTCTGCAGGTACTCGCCGTTGCGGGCCTGAACTTCGGAGAACATGTTGTTGTTCTCTTCCTTGCAGGCCGCTTCGATCACCGCCTTGTGGTGATCCGAGAGGCCGGACCACCAGGAAGCGTTCATGCCGAAGGCGAGGTTGGCGTTGGGCTCGTGCATGCCGGAGGTGTAGTAGTACTTGGTCACTTCATAGAACTTCATGAAGTAGTCGTTGTACGGACCCACCCACTCGGTCGCGTCGATGGCGCCGGAGACGAGGTTTTCGTAGATCTGGCCGCCGGGCAGCGAGATGGTGGAGACCCCCAGCTTGCTCATCACCGTGCCGCCGAGGCCGGGGATGCGCATCTTGAGGCCCTTGAAGTCCTCGGGGCCGTTGATCTCCTTGGCAAACCAGCCGCCGGCCTGGGTGCCGGTGGCGCCGCAGGGCCAGGCCTTGAGGCCGAATTCGCCCGAGACCTTGTCCCACAGCTCCTGACCGCCGGAATACATGATCCAGGCGTTCCACTCGTCCACGGTCATGCCGAAGGGCACGGCGGTGAAGTAGGCGAATGCCGGGTCCTTGCCGACCCAGTAGTAATCGGCGGCGATATAGGCCTGGCTGTTGCCCGAGGCGACTTCGTCAAACGAGTCAAACGCCTTCACCCGCTCGCCGGCGGCGAAGTAGTTCACCTTGATCGAGCCGTCCGAGAGCGCCTCGATACGAGCAGCAAGGCGCTGGGCCGAGGTGCCGAGACCGGGGAAGTCGCGCGGCCAGGTCGATACGATATTCAGCTCGACACGCTCCTGGGC
>JALWTH010000404.1 GCA_027082975.1 Paracoccaceae bacterium
GCCGCCATGCACCCCAAGAGCTTCGTCACGCTGGACGATGCCGACCACCTGCTCAGCCGCCCCGAAGACAGCGAATATGCCGCCGGCGTGATCGCCGCCTGGGCCACCCGCTACCTCGCGCTCCGCACGCCCGCGCCCCCGCCCGGCGCGCCCGAAGGCGTGGTGCGCGTGACCGAGGCCGACCCGGAGGGCTTTCTGCAGGACATCAATGCCGGCCCCTACCACCACGCGCTCGCCGACGAGCCGGTGGCCTATGGCGGCACCAACCGGGGCATGTCCCCCTACGGCTTCCTCTCCGCCGGGCTCGGCGCCTGCACCTCCATGACCATCCGCATGTATGCGCGCCGCAAGCAATGGCCGCTCGACTCGGTGCGCGTGGACGTGACCCACGACAAGGTCCACGCCCAGGACGCCGAAACCGGCGCCACGCAAAAGATCGACACCTTCCGGCGCATTATCCACCTCAGCGGCGATCTCGACGACGCCCAGCGCCAGCGGCTGCTGGAAATCGCCGACAAATGCCCGGTGCACAAGACCCTGAGCCACGCAAGCCGGATCGAGACCAGCCTGGCCGGGACATGAGCCGCACAAGGCTGCGCACGCTGCCTTGTCAAATGGTTAACCCCCGCCCGCTATACCGGCAGACGGTTAACCACGGGGGCCACAAGCCCCAAGCGACTGGTCTCAGGGCCGCGCAAGACGCGCGGTGACACCGAGACGCTGGCAGATCGACCGGGAAACCGGGATCCGGGGCCCAGGCCCCGCCGACAGACCGTCACGACTGGGCGGCGCCGCTCTTTTTCCCCGAAGCCCGCCAAGGGCCGCCTGCCCCGCCGCCACCCCCGGCACGCGGGCCGCGGGCATGTCTCCTCTCCCTTTCATCTTTCCCGAAATACTCCCGCCGGAGGCACCGATTTTTCCGCGAAAAATCGCCGCCGAGAGGCGACCTCGCGCTGCAGGTTCAAGCGAGGGGCCAGCCCCTCGCGCTACAGGTTCAAGCGAGGGGCCAGCCCCTCGCGCTCCCCGGGATATTTCCGAACAGAAGAAGGAGCAGGTTTCTAGGCTCAGGACCCATTAATCCCACGTTCACAGTCCGGCAGATTTGCTTCCTGAACAGGCGCAAGACCGCAGGAATAGTGGCTCTATTTCAAGGGCTTGCAACGCATTCAGGGAGCAAATCCGCCGGACCCGCAGGGCGGCGCAGGCGCTTCATCTCAGGGGCCTTTGCCCTTGGAAAGGGGCCTACCCTGTCCGGCGGGCAAAAACCCCTGATATTTCGCGCCTGCACCGCTGTGAGCGCGGGATTAATGGGTCCTGAGCCTAAAATGAAACCTCATCCTCCGCCGCCTGCTGCCATGGCTGGACCAGGTTGCCGAAGCGGGTGAATTGCGCCTCGAAGCTCAGGTCCACGGTGCCGATCGGGCCGTGGCGCTGCTTGCCGATGATCACCTCGGCCTTGCCGTGCAGGCGCGCCATTTCTTCCTGCCATTTGGCCATGGCCTCGGTGTCGTTCTCGTCGGGTTTCTCGCGCTCCTTGTAATACTCGCCGCGATAGACGAACATCACCACGTCCGCATCCTGCTCGATCGAGCCCGATTCGCGCAGGTCGCTCAGCTGCGGGCGCTTGTCGTCGCGGTTTTCGACCTGGCGGCTGAGCTGGGAGAGTGCCAGCACCGGGATGTCGAGCTCCTTGGCGATGGCCTTGAGCCCCATGGAAATCTCGCCGATCTCCTGCACCCGGTTATCGGCCGAGCCGCGCACAAGCTGCAGGTAGTCCACCACCAAGAGGTCGAGCCCGTGGGTGCGCTTGAGGCGGCGGGCGCGCGCGGCCAGTTGCGAGATCGGCAGGGCGGCGGTGTCGTCGATATAGAGCGGGCAGGCCTCCAGCGCCTTGGCCGCCTCGACGAAGCGGCGGAATTCCTCCTCGGTCATGTCGCCCTGGCGGATCTTGTGCGAGGAGATTTCGCTGGCCTCGGACAGGATCCGCCCGGCCAGCTGCTCGGCCGACATCTCGAGGCTGAAGAAGCCCACCACGCCCCCATCCACCGCGCCTTCGCTGCCATCGGGCAGCGTGCCCTTGCGGTAGGCCTTGGCGACGTTGAAGGCGATGTTGGTCGCCAGCGAGGTCTTGCCCATGGACGGGCGGCCGGCGAGGATCAGCAGGTCGGAGCGGTGCAGCCCGCCAAGCTTGCGGTCGAGATCGGCAAGCCCCGTGGCCAGCCCCGCCAGCCCACCGTCGCGCTGGTAGGCGGCATTGGCCACCTGCACCGCGTCGGTGACCGCGCTGAGAAAGCTCTGAAAGCCGCTTTCGCTCTGGCCCTGCTCGGCGAGCTTGTAGAGCGCCTGTTCGGCCTCGACGATCTGTTCGGCCGGCTCGCTCTCCACGTCAACGCGCGCGGCCCTGGCGGCGATGTCGCCCCCGAGCCGGATCAACTCGCGCCGGATCGCGAGGTCGTGGATCATCTGCGCGTAATCGCGCGCGGCAAAGGTCGAGATGGCGGCGCCGGCGAGGCGTGCGAGATAGGCCGGCCCGCCCAGCTCCCGGAGCCCCTCGTCGTCTTCCATGAAGGCCTTGAGGGTGACGGGGCTGGCGAGCTGGTTCTTCTGGATGCGCGCCGCGGCGATCTCGTAGATGCGCGCATGGACCGGCTCGTGGAAATGCTCGGGGCGCACGATCGAGGCGATGCGGTCATAGACGTCGTTATTGGTCAGGATGGCGCCGAGAAGCTGCTGTTCGGCCTCGATGTGGTGGGGCAGGGCCTCGGCGCCTTCGGCCGGCAGGTTCTGCGTGTCCCGGATGCTGCTGATCTCGTTCATCCCGCCCTCATCGCCGTCATCACCCCCATCGCCCGCATCGCCGTCATCACCCCATTCGCACCCATCACCTCAATCACACCCATCGCCCCCATCGCCCCAATCACACCCATCGCCCGCATCGCCCCCATGCTGCCGCGAACCTGTCCGGTGCCGTTATAGAAAAGGCGCCTGTGGCGGGGCAATCTGGATAAGTCTGTGTATAAGGGCCAGCCTACCACATCCTGTGGGCCAAGGCGAGCGGGACCCCGGATATTGGGGCGCGCGGGCAAAAAAGCCACAATCGCGCGACAATCTTTCAGCCGCGCCGATGCGCCTCTTGCCAGGCGCGCGGGGCGTTCAGAAAGGCCTCGACCTCGCGCAGGGTACCCGCGTCAAAGCTCCCGCCCGCGCGCGCCTCGGCCAGCACATCGGCCCAGGTGGTCAGGTAGTGCAGGCTTACCCCGTGATCTGCCAGCGTTTTTTCCGCCTCCGGGAAAATGCCGTAAAAGAAGATCACCGCCGTGTGGGCGCAAGCGGCGCCGGTGGCGCGAATCGCCTCGACGAAGGAGAGCTTGGAGCCGCCATCGGTGGCGAGGTCCTCGACCAGCAGCACCCGGTCCGATTCGCCCATCACGCCCTCGATTCGCGCACCCCGCCCGTAGCCCTTGGGCTGCTTGCGCACATAGGTCATCGGCAGGGCCAGGCGCTCGGCCATCAGCGCGGCAAAGGGGATGCCGGCGGTCTCGCCCCCGGCGATATTGGTAAAGGCCTCGAAGCCCGCATCCCTGAGCACGGTGGCGGCCATGAAATCCATCACCGCCGCGCGCACCCGCGGGTGGCTGATCGGCGTGCGGCAGTCGATATAGGTGGGGCTGGGCAGGCCGGAGGCGAGCGTGAAGGGCTCACGGGCGTTGAAATGCACAGCCCCGATCTCAAGCAGCATCCGGGCGGTGAGCCGGGCGATTTCCTCGCGGGAAGGGAAGGCGGTGGGGATCATTCAGCGACGCTCCAGTGCAGCGGAATTGCGGGATCGAAGACCGTGACGGCACCCTGTTCCGTCTCGATTTTCTCAGGGTATTCAGGCGGTTGCCGGGTGAGGGTGATCCGACCGCCATTCACCGGCAGGCGGTAGAAGGCAGCGCCGTTCAGCGAGGCGAAGGCCTCGAGGCGCCCGAGCGCGCCTTCGCGTTCGAAGATTTCGGCGAGGATCGAAAGCGCGTTCGGCGCGGTGAAACAGCCGGCGCAGCCGCAGGCGCTCTCCTTGGCGTGGTCCGGGTGCGGCGCGCTGTCGGTGCCAAGGAAGAAGCGCCCCTCGCCGGAAATGGCCGCCGCCACCAGCGCCCTGCGGTGGCGCTCGCGCTTGGCCACCGGCAGGCAGTAATAATGCGGCCGGATGCCGCCGACCAGCAGGTGGTTGCGGTTGATCGACAGGTGATGGGCGGTGATGGTGGCGGCGATGTCCGCGCCACCTTCGCGCACATAGGCGACGCCCTCTTCGGTGGTCACATGCTCGAGCACCACGCGCAGGCCCGGCGTGGCGGCACGGATCGGCTCCAGCACACGCTCGAGAAACACCGCCTCGCGGTCGAAGATGTCCACTTCCGGGTCGGTCACCTCGCCATGCACGCAAAGCGGCAGGCCGATCTCGGCCATGCACTCGATCACCCCGCGCACACGGTCGAAATCGCGCACCCCGCTGGCCGAATTGGTGGTGGCGCCGGCCGGGTAGAGCTTGACCGCATGGATCAGCCCCTCGCCCGCCGCGCGCGCCACGTCTTCGGCATCGGTCTCTTCGGTCAGGTAGAGGCTCATCAGCGGGGTGAAATCGGCGCCCGCGGGCAGGGCGGCCAGGATCCGCTCCCGGTAAGCGCGCGCATCGGCAGCCGTCACCACCGGCGGCAGCAGATTGGGCATGATCAGGGCACGGGCGAAATGGCGCGCGCTTTCAGCCAGCACCGCGCTGAGCATGGCCCCGTCGCGCAGATGCAGGTGCCAGTCGTCGGGGCGGGCTATGGTCAGGCGCTCACACATGCGCCAGCCAATACCCAAACCCCGCCCGGCAAACCAGAGAAAAAATCTGTTCTTCTTCTGTTCGGAAATATCCCGGGGGGTCTGGGGGGCTGGCCCCCCAGTTATCCTGTGGTCCGGGGGGCTGGCCCCCCGGCTATCCTGCGGTCCGGGGGCTGGCCCCCCAGCCATGCCGTGGTCCGGGAGCTTGCACCGCCCGCGGCTTCCTGCCTTGCCCCGCCCCGCGCCCCGGTCTATGGCTTTGACGGAAACGAATAGCGGACAGGCAGCGCAATGGACGGCAAGAGAATGCGGGCATGGCTGGAGAACCTGTTCGTGATCGGCCTGCTGACCCTGCCCAGGGCCCTGCCCTATGCCTGGCGCATCCCCCTGATCGGCTGGGTGACCTCCCGCGTCGCCGCCCGCATCAGCGGCCACGAGCGGCGGGCGCTGGAAAACCTGGCCATGGTCTGCCCGGAGCTTTCGCCGCCCGAAGCGCGCCAGATCGCCCGGGCATCGGCGGACAATCTCGGGCGGATGATCGGCGAGATGTATTCGCGCAAGGCGCTGCTGCGCCGGATCGAAAGCCTCGAGATGCGCGGCCCCGGCGTGGAGGCGCTCGAACAGGCACGGCTGGAGAAGCGCCCGATCATCGCCGTTTCCGGCCATTTCGGCAGCTATGACGTGATCCGGGCGGTGTTTTCGCGCGCCGGCCACGCTGTTGGCGGGGTCTATCGGCCGATGAACAACCCTTATGTCAATGCCCATTACGAGCGCCACCTGAAAGCCATCGCCCAGCCGGCCTTCCGGCGCGACCGGCGCGGCCTCGCGCAGATGGTGCGCCACCTGCGCGCCGGCAACATGGTCGCCCTGCTGCCCGACCAGCGCGAGCCCGAAGGCGCCTGGCTCCGCTTCTTCGGCAAGCCCGCGCTCACCACCCTGTCGCCGGCGGAAATGGCGCTGAAATACGACGCGCTCCTGATCCCCGTCTATGGAATCCGGCTGGAAAACGGGCTCGATTTCGACGTGGTGGTGGAAGCGCCGATCGCGCATTCCGACCCGCGGACGATGATGCAGCAGGTCAATGACAGCCTCGAAGCGCGGGTGCGCGCGCATATGGGCCAGTGGCTGTGGATCCACCGCCGCTGGCTGGTGCCCGAGGGGATGCGCGCGCCGGCCTCCCGGCCGCCCGCGTCACGGTGAAACGGTGCGGGGCACCGATTTTTCGCAGAAAAATCGCCTTGCCCGCACCGTCTCGCCGATGCGCAAGGGCACAAACCGATTTTCCTGCGGCTTGTATCCCATTGGAAATGCGGCCCGGCACCGAAAGGGAGCGCCGGAGATTTCATGCCTCCGGCGGGAGTATTTGCAGAAAGATGAAAGGGGCATTGCCCGGCGCCCATGCGCTCCGGTCAACGCTTATCGCACCGCGACCCGCACCGCGCCGAGGATCTCGCCGGGGCCGGCCTGTTGCAGGAACACGGCCATGTCATCGGCCTCATCCATGGGCTCCAGGGGCAGGTCCAGGACCAGCCTGCCGGTTCCGTCCCAGCGCCCGAGCTCGGAAAGGGAGGTGGCGATATTGGCGTATTCGATGGTCTTGCCGGCATTTTCCCCGCGCTCGATCTGCACCGTGGCGGTCTGTCTGAAGGTCGCCAGCATCACCAGCAGGCGGTCGGGGAGCGGCTCCGGTCTGGCCGGGCGGGCCTCGACATGCAGGATGCCGTCGGACAGGTGCGCGGCCATTTCCACCCGCGCCGGCAGGTCGCGGGCCATGGCGATATAGTCGGCCACTTCCATCGGCCGGGAGCCGATCACGTGGTCCTTGCCGGCGATGATCATCTGCGGCGTGTAGATGGAGCGCATCCCGGCGGCATGGGCATAGGCCTTTTGCCGCTCGGTATATTCGGGCCGGGCAAAGGTATCGGGCCAGCCGATATAGTCCCAGTAATTCACGTGCAGCGACAGCGCCAGCACGTCGTCGCGCCGCGCCAGGCGCGCCAGCAGCGCATCCGCCGGCGGGCAGGACGAGCAGCCCTGCGAGGTGAACAGCTCGACCACCACCAGCGGACGCGCCGGGGTGCTTTCGCGAGCGCTTTCCTGCGCCCTGAGCGGCGTTGCGGTCGCGGCCAGGATGTTCAGCCCCAGGGCCAGCCCGATCAGTCGGGCCAGCAGGCGGCGCGGCATGTGCATTGCGTGCTCCTTCTGCTCCTCCCTTCCTTAGCGCAGCCGGCCTCCATGTGCCAATCAAGGTTTTGCGAGAAAGGCGGGCGGCGTGCTGACGGCTTCGTGAGCGGCGGGGCTGCGGGGGGCTTGTCGGTTGCAATTATGTGTACTGTTGTATACAAAGCCTGCGACTCTGCCGCCCTTGCACTATCGCCGGTGCCGGGGCATCAGATGCGCCAACCGGACAGATCAAAGGACATGCCATGCCCATCGAGGTCGGAAAAGATACTGCCAAGACCCGCCAGACGCTGAGCGCCGCGGGGCGCGATTATGCCTATTACTCGATTGCCGCCGCCCAAGAGGCGGGGCTCGGCGACTTTTCCCGCCTGCCCGCGGCGCTCCGGGTGGTGCTCGAAAACATGCTGCGCTTCGAGGATGGCGGGCGCACGGTGAGTCTCGACGATATCCGCGCCTTTGCCGACTGGGCCGCGAATGGCGGGCGCAGCGCGCGCGAGATCGCCTATCGCCCGGCCCGCGTGCTGATGCAGGATTTCACCGGGGTGCCGGCGGTGGTGGATCTCGCCGCCATGCGCGACGGCATCATCGAGCTTGGCGGCGATCCCGAGAAGATCAACCCGCTCAACCCGGTCGATCTGGTCATCGACCATTCGGTGATGATCGACCATTTCGGCACGCCGCGCGCCTTCCAGCTCAATGTGGAGCGCGAATACGAGCGCAATATCGAGCGCTACACCTTCCTCAAATGGGGCCAGTCGGCCTTTGACAATTTCCGCGTGGTGCCGCCGGGGACCGGCATCTGCCACCAGGTCAATATCGAATATCTGGCCCAGACCACCTGGACGGACGAGGACCAGAACGGGGAGACCGTCGCCTACCCCGATACCCTGGTGGGCACCGACAGCCACACCACCATGGTCAATGGCCTCAGCGTGCTCGGCTGGGGCGTGGGCGGGATCGAGGCCGAGGCGGCGATGCTCGGCCAGCCGATCTCGATGCTGATCCCCGAGGTGGTGGGCTTCCGCCTCACCGGGGAGCTGCGCGAGGGCACCACGGCGACCGACCTGGTGCTGAAGGTGGTGAAGATGCTGCGCGAGAAGGGCGTGGTCGGCAAGTTCGTCGAATTCTACGGCCCCGGGCTCGACCACCTGCCGCTCGCCGACCGCGCCACCATCGCCAACATGGCGCCCGAATACGGCGCCACCTGCGGCTTCTTCCCGGTCGATGGCGAGACGCTGCGCTACCTGCACCAGACCGGGCGCGACGAGGAGCGCATCGCGCTGGTCGAGGCTTACGCCAGGGCGCAGGGGCTGTGGCGCGACGAGAGCTACAGCCCGGTCTATACCGACACGCTCGAGCTTGACATGGGCGAGGTGGTGCCGGCGATTTCCGGTCCCAGGCGGCCGCAGGACTTCATCGCGCTCGACAATGGCCCGGCGGCCTTTGCCCGCGAGATGGAAGAGAATTTCAAGCGCCCGATGGACAAGGAAGTGCCGGTGGAGGGCGAAGATTACACCATGTCCTCGGGGCGTGTGGTGATCGCCTCGATCACGTCCTGCACCAATACCTCGAACCCTTACGTGATGATCGGCGCGGGGCTGGTGGCGAAAAAGGCGCACGAACTGGGGCTGAAGTCGAAACCCTGGGTCAAGACCTCGCTCGCGCCGGGCAGCCAGGTGGTCAGCGAATATCTCGAAGCCGCCGGCCTGCAGGCGCATCTGGACGCGCTCGGCTTCAACCTCGTGGGCTATGGCTGCACCACCTGTATCGGCAATTCGGGCCCCCTGCCCGCCCCGGTCTCGCAGGCGATCCGCGAGGGCGACCTCGTGGCCTGCTCGGTGCTCTCGGGCAACCGCAATTTCGAAGGCCGCATCTCGCCCGACATCCGCGCCAACTACCTCGCCTCGCCGCCGCTGGTGGTGGCCTATGCCATTGCCGGCGACATGAACATCAACCTCGCCACAGACCCGATCGGGCAGGACCGCGATGGCAACGATGTCTATCTCAGGGACATCTGGCCCAGCGCGCAGGAAGTGGCCGACACGGTGCACAAGACGGTGACCCGTGCGGCGTTTCAGGCGAAATACGCCGATGTATTCGCCGGCGACGAGAAGTGGCGGGCGGTCGAGACCACCGACAGCCTCACCTATGACTGGCCGCCGAGCTCGACCTATATCCGCAAGCCCCCCTTCTTCGAGGGCATGAGCCGCGAGCCGGGCAAGATCGAGAATATCGAGGGCGCGCGGATCCTTGCGCTGCTGGGCGACATGATCACCACCGACCATATCTCGCCCGCCGGCGCCTTTCCGCCCGACAGCCCCGCGGGCCAGTATCTGATGGATCACCAGGTGCTGCCGCGCGACTTCAATTCCTACGGCTCGCGCCGGGGCAATCACGAGGTGATGATGCGCGGCACGTTTGCCAATATCCGCATCAGGAACCTGATGCTCGATGGCGTCGAGGGCGGCCGCACCATCGGCCCGGACGGCAGGGAAACCTCGATCTACGAGGCCGCCATGGCCTGGAAGGCGCGGAACACCCCCCTGGTGGTGATCGGCGGCGAGCAATACGGCGCCGGCTCGAGCCGCGACTGGGCGGCCAAGGGCACGGCGCTTCTGGGCGTGAAGGCGGTGATCGCCAAAAGCTTCGAGCGCATTCACCGCTCCAACCTTGTGGGCATGGGGGTGATCCCGTTCGAATTCACCGACGGCGCCTCGCGCGAGAGCCTCGGGCTCACGGGGCGCGAAAGCCTGTCGATCACGGGTCTTGCCGAAGGCCTCGCCCCGCGCGCCGAAGTGCCCTGCACCATCGCCTTCGAGGATGGGCGGGTGGAAGAACTGGCGCTTCGCTGCCGGATCGACACCGAAATGGAGATCGAATACGTGGAAAACGGCGGCGTGCTGCACTACGTCCTGCGCAACCTCGCGCGCGGCTAGGCTCAGGACCCATCAATCCCGCGCTCACAGCGGCACAGGGCATTTGCGATTGTGACGAGCTTTCGCGCGGCGCGCCGCTGTCACGGGCAATCGGGGCCAGGTCTGTGCGCGCTGCGGCCTGCTCGCTGACAGAGATGGGCAAACCCACAAGGCTCAGACGCCCTGCACCGCCCCGTCAGCCACCTTCGCCAAGCTGGCTGACGGGGTAACATGACAGGGATGAGTTACAGAAGGCTCAGGGCCTGTCGGTCCCGCGCGCCCCTGCTTCACCTTTCGCCAAATACTCCCGCCGGAGGCACCGATTTTTCTGCGAAAAATCGCCCCGCCGCAGAGCGCGCGCCGGTCTCGGGCCGCGGGAGGCTTTCATCGGCATGGGGCCGGGCATGGGGC